>JAATFN010000068.1 GCA_015655165.1 Betaproteobacteria bacterium
GCGATGGAGCGCATCGATGTTGCCATCCGCCTCGGGCCCATGACGTCCACGGACCTGATTGCCCGCAAGCTGGCGCCACATTGCCGCGTGATTTGTGCGAGTCCCGACTATCTGGGACAGCATGGCACTCCCGCTAAGCCGGCCGATCTGGCGCAGCACAACTGCCTGCAGTTCGACTACCTCAATGGGAGTACTACCTGGACTCTCACGCGCGAAGGCAAAAACGAGAAAGTGACGGTGTCGGGCAATCTTAAGGCCAATGGCTCGGAATTGTTGCGCGAGGTTGCTATTGGCGGTGGCGGTCTGCTGTTGATGCCAACTTGGTTGGTCGGCGCGGATCTGGCCGCAGGCAGATTGACGCGGGTGCTGGAGGACTGGGTTCCAACTCCCAGTGCCAGCGAGGGTGCCATCTGGGCAGTCTATCTACCCAACCGGCGCGGGTCAAAAAAGCTAGCCTGCTTCCTGGATTTTATGGAAAAGCACTTCGGCAATCCGCCTTACTGGGATTGTTACGGCCAGAAGCCCTCATTAAGCAGCTGCAAACAGAACTCGAAGCCAGGATGATCTGCCTTTGCGCATAGCGCAAAGGAGAAGACAAAAAATTGCTCCTTATCATCGTCGACGACGTGGAGCATAGTGGCAACACCTAAACGGAGTTGCCCATGAACACCTCGCCCCCCCCTCTTTCTCACAGTCCCCGAGCGCTGGTTATCGGTGGCTCGCTCGGCGGTCTCTTTGCCGCCAACCTTCTACGCAATATCGGCTGGAACGTTGATGTCTTTGAGCGCTCTGCCCACGATCTGGACAGCCGCGGCGGCGGCATCGTTCTACAGCCAGACGTGGTTGAAGTATTCCGGCGAAGCGGTGTCGACCTTGCATCCATGAACCTGGGGGTACAGTCGGAGTACCGCACTGTATTTCGGCCAGACAACTCGATACAGTCCAAACACTATGCGCCGCAGATTCAGACCTCCTGGTCATTGATCTATACCATGCTACGTACGACCTTCGGTGATGCGCACTATCATCAGGGCAGGACGCTGCAACGGGTCGACCAGGACCGGGATGCTGGAATCGTCACAGCCCGCTTCAGCGACGGCTCCGAGGAAATCGCTGACCTGCTGATCGGCGCCGACGGCGGCAACTCGGCCGTACGTCAGCAATTCTGGCCCGAGATACAGCCCCGCTATGCCGGTTATCTGGCCTGGCGCGGGCTGGTTCCGGAAAACGAAATGACTCTGTCTGCACGGCAAGGCTTGCATGGCGATTTCGGCTTTGCCAACAATACCGGCTCGCATATCCTTGGTTACCTCGTCCCCGGCGAGACCAACGACGTGCGCGTAGGCCACCGCCTGTACAACTGGGTGTGGTATCGCATCGTCGACACTGCGTTGCTCGGCGAGATCATGACCGACCAGCAAGGACGCCAGCGCGGCTATTCAATGCCGGAGGGCCAACTGGCAGACAGATGGAAAGCGCACCTTCTACGCGACGCCGAGGCGCTACTACCGCTGCCTTTCCGCAGCATTGTCGAGGCAACCAAAGCGCCCTTCGCCCAAGCCATACGCGACCTGGCGTCGGACCACATGGTAGACGGCCGCGTGCTCATTCTGGGCGATGCAGCGGCCATTCCACGTCCGCATACCGCCGCAAGTACCTCAAAGGCGGCTGCCAATGCGCTGGCGCTTGCCGATGCCCTGCAGGCAACGCCAGACGACGTGGAAGGAGCACTGAGGCGCTGGGAGCCGGCGCAAGTCCATTACGGCAAATATCTGGAAATCCAGGGACGCCAGAGCGGGGACTACTTGCTCTTCAAGCGTCCACCCGCCACCCGGGCCGACTAGGCAACCGGCATGAGCGACACCACACATCAACGTTCCATTTTACTATTTTTCAACCTGGGAGAATGACCATGAGATTTATAACCACACAAGACGGCACCCGCATCTTCTACAAGGACTGGGGCAACAAAGATGCTCAGCCGTTCGTGTTCTCGCACGGCTGGCCGCTGAGTGCCGATGCCTGGGACGGGCAGATGCTATTCCTGATACAGCAAGGCTATCGCGTGATCGCCCACGACCGGCGCGGCCACGGACGTTCGGATCAACCGGCACTCGGCAACGACATGGACACATGGGCCGACGATCTGTCCGCGGTCATCGAATCGCTTGATCTTAAGGAGGCCATTATGGTCGGGCACTCGACCGGCGGCGGTGAAGTGGCTCGTTACGTGGGCCGACACGGCACCAGACGCGTGGCCAAGGTGGTACTCTTGGGTGCGGTACCGCCGATCATGGTCTCCACCGAACAGTGGCCCGACGGCCTGGACATCGCGGTATTCGATGATATCCGTAAGCAGGTGTTCGACAACCGCTCCAATTTCTACCTGAACTTAGCCATCCCGTTCTTCGGGTTCAACCGCGAAGGTGTGCAGATCAATCAAGGACTGCTTAAGGACTTCTGGCAGCAGGGCATGAGTGGCGGCATTCTCGCCCAGTACGCCAGCGTGCACGAGTTCTCCGAGGTCGACTACACCGAGGATCTGAAGAAGATCAACGTGCCGACGTTGGTGATCCACGGCGACGATGATCAGATCGTGCCGATCGGCCATGCCGGGGAGTTGACATCCAAGGTCGTGCCTGACGCTATATTGAAAATCTACGCTGGCGCACCGCATGGCTTGGCGGCAACGCACCAAGATCAGCTAAATGCCGATCTGCTTGCGTTCGCCAAAGCCTAAAAGATGGGTCGCTGTGCGCTTCTGTTCAGAGCAGAATACGCAGTGACCCGAGAACCTCGGCAAAGGGGAAAATCTGCGGGAAAGGCTGTTTTTTCAGATCCGGCCTAACGTCAAATTTCATGCCCCCTTTGCCACGATTTTCCTGGACTTGCTGCGGCCTCTCTCGTATGTAGCACACCTAGCCCATAAGAGCGACGATCCATAGATGACCTGCGAAGCCTAACCTATTGTTTTGGGTGATCCTTTCCCTATGCGCTATTGGTGAAAAGGCCACGACGCCGACCATTTTTTATGTCCCGCCAATAATGTAGACCACGATGAACGACTTGGGTTATCATGAATACCATGAATGCTGACCCGTTAGAACTCCAAAAATTTAGTGATCTTGCCCATCGCTGGTGGGATCCCGATTCCGAATTCAAGCCGCTGCACGAAATTAATCCGTTACGGCTCGAATGGATTAATGCAAAAGCCGCTATTGCTGGTAAAACGATTCTCGATGTCGGTTGCGGTGGCGGCATTCTCGCCGAATCGATGGCTAAAAAAGGTGCCAAAGTCACAGGCATCGATTTGTCCGATAAGGCATTGCAAGTTGCCAGGCTCCATAGTCTGGAATCGGGCACGAAACTCGACTACGAAAAAGTGGCAGTAGAAGAACTGGCGTCTCGCGTACCGGGCACATTCGATATCGTCACATGTATGGAAATGCTCGAGCATGTCCCCTCTCCTGCATCGATTGTCCAAGCATGCGCGACACTGGTCAAACCCGGTGGTCATGTGTTTTTCTCGACATTGAACCGCAACCCGAAAGCCTATCTGTTTGCGATTTTAGGTGCTGAATACCTGTTGCGCCTGCTGCCCAAAGGCACGCATGATTATGCGAAATTCATCACGCCAGCTGAACTGTCGCGTTTCATCCGTGAAGCCGAACTGGATATTGACGGCTTGAAAGGTATGTCATACAACCCGTTAACGCAGATCTACTCGTTAAATACAGACACCAGCGTCAATTATCTGGTCGCCTGCACTAAACCCGCCTGATCCTTTATTTTTCGTACCAACACATGCGCATGGCACAACTTAACACGCCGCTTGCTGTTTTATTCGATCTGGATGGCACATTGGTCGATACAGCGCCAGATCTGGCTGCTGCCGTCAACCGGATACGTATCGAGCAGGGCTTAGTACCCGCACCTTATGAACAACTACGTCCGGTAGCGTCAGCTGGCGCACGCGGCTTAATCGGTGCGGCATTTGGTCTACAACCAGGTGACGCCAATTACGACACACTACGTACAGCGTTCTTGCACAACTATGCCTCATCGATCGCCGTAAAAAGTCGGCTGTTCGATGGCGTCGACACAATGTTAAACGCGTTGGTGTCACGTGGTATTGTCTGGGGCATAGTCACCAACAAGGCCGCAAAACTCACTGACGCCCTGATACCATTAATCGGACTCGGGCACGCGGCATGCATCATCTCCGGCGACACCACCCCACATGCCAAACCGATTCCCGAACCGTTGTTTGAAGCGGCACGCCGTCTATCCCTCTCACCCGAACGTTGCTGGTATGTCGGAGATGATTTGCGCGATATACAAGCAGGACATGCTGCAGGTATGCAAACGATTGCTGCTGGCTGGGGATATTGTGGCAATACCGAACCTGTGAGCTGGCATGCCGATGCATTGTTGGATACACCTTTGCAGTTGCTCGACCTACTCGAGCAAAGCAGTCTCTAATTGTCCCCTACCGCCGGCTGCGGCGGTACTTTCCTTACAATTTTTATCATTGTCGTCAAATACCTGCGCGAAGTCGTTCTATACTGTCGGGCATAGGCAACCCCAAAGACGTCGTCAGGAATTACTATGGTATTAAACCCCCGCATCCGTACATCATTACGTTATCTTCTCATCGCGCTACTAGTTTGGGTCTTACTTGCCCTGATCAGTTATCTGGCGCTTCCTTCCTATATCAAGACACTCGCCATAGAACAGGTACAAACCCAACTCGGGCGCAAACTTGATATCGGTAAAGTTGACTTCAATCTGTTTGCCCTGACACTGTATGCCGATGATGTCGTCTTGTATGACCCTGACAACACCACACCGTTACTCTCTGTCAAAGCAGTCACAGCTAGCGCATCAATCGGCTCACTGTTGCGTTTGGCCCCTGTGCTTGACGAAGTCAAACTGGTCGGCCCCAAAGCACATATTGTGCGTTTATCTGCCCAAGACATCGGTGTCTATAATTTCTCCGACATCATCGATAAAATCAATGCCAAACCACCAAGTGAGACAAAAACCGAATTTGCTGTCGCCAACATCCAGTTAGAACAAGGTGACATCCAGTTTGACGACAAAGTGACCGGCAAGTCGGTACATGTTGATTCCTTGAACATCGGTATTCCGTATATTTCCAACTTCACCAGCAAAATCAACGCTTTTGTTCAACCCAAGCTTTCAGCCAATATCGATGGCACGCCTTTCGCACTGGCTGGACGAAGCAAACCGTTTTCCGATACACAAGAAACGACATTGGCCATTGATATCAACCATTTGGATCTCACTGAATACTTGCCATTTGTCCCAGCCTCACTCCCCGTCCTACTCCAAAGTGCCAAACTGACTACGGCATTGGATTTGGGCTTTAGTGTCATTGATGACCGCTCAAGAATCACGCTCTCTGGTGATATCACCTTGGATGATGCTGCCATTGCCGATAAAGCAAAAAATCCACTATTCAAAGCACAGCGCATCAGTGCCAAACTCAACAACTTTGATGTCCTTGATGCTAACGGTACAATTGAACAAGCAACCATCACCTCGCCACAAGTCTGGGCGGCATTGGATAAACAAGGTAATGTGAATTGGTTAAGTGCATTCGCATCATCAGCACAGAACAAGACTGCCCAACCTGTAGAAACACCTGCCAAAACTGCCCAAACCGCAAAAAATGGCATTACCTTAACCCAGTTTGCAGTCACTGATGGTGTCATCCATTGGTCTGATGATGCGAATGCCAAGCCACGCCAGGAAACAACCCTCGCTGGTCTTGCCATCAATGCGCAAGGTATCTCGACTGTTGCCGGAGCACCAGCGGCAACATTGTCAGTTGCAGCCAATGATAGCAATCAAGGCAATATCAGCTTCATTGGGACCATCGCTCCGGACACATTGCATGTTCAGGGAAAAGCAGCAATAAAAACGTTGAGCCTTGCGGGTTACCAGAACTATGTGAATCCGTCTGTCAACGGCACGATTTCCGGCAAACTGTCTGCCACCACTGACATCGACTACAAAGACACGCAAGCAAAGCTCGACAAAATAGGTATTGTTGTCGAAGAGTTGAAACTGACTCCCAAGCAGTCTGGCGCTGTAACTATTAAAACGGTGACAGCAGAAAACGGTACGCTGGACTTGGCAACACACCAATTGCATCTTGATGCCCTACGGGTTGATGACTTGCACGGTGATGTCGTGCGTACCAAGAATGGCACACTGAATTTACAAACATTGTTGCCGGCATCGACTGCCGCCGCGCCTGCAGTACAAGCAAAAAAATCTGCGCAACCAGCACAACCATGGAAGGCAACTGTTGGCAGTTTTGCAGTGATTAACAGCAGCATCAACTATACTGACGATGCGATTGTCCCGAAACAGACCTTAAAAACCCAGGCAATCAACATCAAGCTCGACAACCTTGCCAGCGACTTGAGCACAGCGACTGCCATATCCATTGCGGCAC
Organism: Betaproteobacteria bacterium; assembly: GCA_015655165.1. Lineage (GTDB taxonomy): Bacteria > Pseudomonadota > Gammaproteobacteria > Burkholderiales > Burkholderiaceae_D > Herbaspirillum. The sequence continues at coordinate 6,488 of JAATFN010000068.1, forward strand.
AGTTCGACAAAAATGGCCAACTGTCGGTCAAAGGTCAAAGCGCTGCGCAATTGAAGAAAATCGATCTGGACATCCAGGCCAAAAACGTACCGCTTACCCCGTGGCAGTCTTTCTTTACCGAATCTGTCAATGTGACCTTGACACGCGGCAATGTGAATGCCTCCGGCAAAGCCACACTGGTGCCACCAATCAACAATATCCCGTTTGCACTCACATACAAAGGTACTGCAGGGCTGAACAATGTCAGGGTACTGAGCAAGGCAAGCAACGCCGACTTCCTGCGTTTGAATAAGCTTGATATCAGTGGTATCAATGTCGATATCGGTAAAGCACGTCCTGTCATCACACTCGGACAGATCGCCTTGTCGAATTTCTTTGCGCAAGCTGTTTTGTCTGAGCAAGGTAAACTCAATTTACAAGATATCATGGTCGCGGATCAAGCCAGTGCCGAACCGAGCACGACACCATCAACGACTGTCGCCAAAACCACCACATCAACCGCCCCGGTCACTGAGGAAAAAAATGCTGCCACAGCGCCTCTCATCCATGTCGGTAAAATTACCCTAAACGGTGGCAATATCAATTTCACGGACAACTTCGTCAAGCCCAACTATCGTGTCAACATGACAGGTTTACATGGCACCATCGGCAGTATCACTTCCAACAAAGTCGATCCGGCAGCGGTGGATTTGCAGGGTAAAGTCGATAACGATGCGCCATTGACAATTTCCGGGTCAATTAACCCGCTGTTTCACCCCTTGTATCTGGACATCAAAGCCAGTTCACACGGCATTGAAATGACACGACTGAGCCCTTATTCGACCAAATATGCAGGTTATCCGATTGAAAAAGGCAAGCTGTCAATGGATGTTTCCTACAAAATCGAAGAAGAAAAACTGGTCGCTCAAAACCAGCTTCGCATTGACCAGTTGACCTTTGGTGACCATGTCGATGGACCTGAGGCCACCAAATTGCCGGTCATGCTGGCTGTGTCCCTGTTAAAAGACCGTAATGGCACCATCAATGTGGATTTACCGGTTTCAGGCTCGCTCTCAGACCCGCAATTCTCGATTGGCGGCGTCATCATGCGTGTTTTCATCAACCTCATTGTCAAAGCAGTCACATCGCCATTTGCCTTAATCGGCTCGATGTTTGGCAGCAGTGAAGAATTGAGCAATGTCCAGTTTGCAGCAGGGTCCACACAATTAAATCCTGAAGCGATCAAAAAACTCGATATGCTTAATACCGCGATGGTAGACCGTCCAGGATTGGCACTGGACATTATTGGTCGTGCCGACCCGAAAACCGATGAAGCAGGACTGGCAGAAGAACGTCTATACCGTCAAATGCGCGCGATGAAGCGGCAAAGTCTGCCCAAAGATGCGCGTGAGGATACAGCAGCCATCACACTCACACCGCACGACGAAACAAAGTATCTGACAGAAGTGTACACAAAGGCGTGGTTAGATAAACCTAAGAATGCCATTGGCTTGTCCAAATCCCTTCCTCCAGAGGAAATGAAAGCGTAGTTAATTGCAAA
>JAATFN010000315.1 GCA_015655165.1 Betaproteobacteria bacterium
GATTAACGGACAACCGGTGACCGCCTTCCATTTTTCTGCGACAGCTTTTTGTACTGCCATGCCACCACCCACACAACAACGATAACCGGAGAAATCCAGTTTGGAAAAGTCGGGATGGTTTAAGAGTCCGTTATACAGCGTATTAACTGCAGGGAATGTATTAACCTTATGCTTACCCAATTCTTTGATCAAACCTGGGATATCACGTGGGTTAGGGATTAACAGCAGTAAAGCACCTTCCCTGATGCCCAGTAGCCCACACACTGTCAACGCGAAAATATGATAGAGCGGCAACGCGCACACAAACACCAACTGGTCTATTTTAGGTTCCGTATCCAATACCGGTTTTAACCAGGCACCGGATTGCAAAACATTGGAAACCACGTTTTTGTGCGTGAGCACCGCACCTTTTGCAACGCCGGTGGTACCCCCGGTATATTGCAGAAACGCAACATCATCGGGCCCACTATCTATTGGCCTTAATGATTTTCCTTGGCCGGCAGCTAAAGCCTGTTTGAAAGAAATTGCTGTCGGTAATGAAAAAGCCGGCACCATTTTTTTCACGTGCCGCACGACCAGATTGACAATTGCCCCCTTGAAGCCACCTAACAATTCACCCATATTGGTCACGACAATGTGTTTTATTGGTGTGCGCTCGATGACCTCGGCGACAGTATTGGCAAAATTCTCCAGCACAAAAATCGCTTCAGCACCCGCGTCCTTTAATTGATGTTCCAGTTCGCGTGCCGTATAAAGCGGGTTGACATTGACAATCGTATAACCGGCACGCAACGCTGCAGCGAGAATAATCGGATATTGCAGCACATTGGGCATCATGATGGCAATACGTGCACCTTTTTGCATGCCGGTACTTTGCAACCATGCAGCCAAGGTCTTGGATAGTCTGTCCACATCTGCATAAGTCAGGTATTTATCCATACAGACATACGCTTTACGATCTGCATATTTGGCGAATGACTCCTCGATCAACTGTGCTAACGAACGATAAGCGTTGGGATCGATTTCTGCAGGAACACCGGCGGGATATGATGCAAGCCAGAATTTATCCATATTTTCCCTTTTTGTCTCCAGATTAAGGCGCTCAACTTGGTCGGGGTGAATCGCATGCTCTTAAAAAAGCACGACTGTTTTATTTATGCTAACGATAAATTGGATTAAGAGCAAGTGCTTTTATCGTCCTTTTTTGGGAATTTTGCCGGTTGGTACCAATGCAATGATTACGTTCCAAACAAATATCGCATCGTTCCAAAAAAGTATGTACACACATAACAATCCCAATAAATTGTTTTAAAACAATTACTTATAAAAATTTATTTAGTTTTGTTGACGCAATATGTTGACAAACATTTTGCCAATAGAAGACAAATGCGCATTTTTACGGGTAACGATACCGTAGGGTGCAATTTTTGTCTTCATATGCATGGGCAGGATACACAGCATATTTCTCGCCGCAAAAAAATGGGCGATATCCAAAGGCATGACCGCCACCATATCGGACTGGCCCAGCAAGGTAATGGTAACAAACGGCGAAGCTGTCTCGACTATGTTATCCGGCACACGTAATCCATCGAGCTTGAACTCGCTCTCGATCCAGATACGCATCGGCATATTATTACTGTACAGAATCCATGATGAAGTCATCAGTTGCTGCAAACGCAAGCTACGCATCTGTGCTAGAGGATGATTCAACCCGCTTACAATACACAGTGGTTCATCACGTAATTGCTCATAATCATACAAATTCGGGTGAGAGCTCACAGAAGATCGACCGATCATCATGTCGATACGCCCCTGATCTAACATCAGCAACTGCCTTGCACTGGTATCTTCGGTAATTTCGACAGAAGCATCAGGTTGAACCTCGCGCAAACGCAACAACGCCCGGGTAATGACGGGGGCGGCGCCCATGATGGTACCAATCGACAAGCGTCCACCCTTACCTTGCATAATGCCACTTAACTCATCGCGCAAATTACGCATATCACTTTGGATCAAACGCGCATAGCGGATAACACATCGTCCAAGCTCGGTGGCCTGCATACCGCGGGTAGAGCGATCAAACAAGGAAACACCCAGTGCCGCTTCCATTTCGTGCAACGCTTTGGTGGCAGCCGGTTGTGTCAAATGCAGGCTTTCAGCCGCCTTGTGTAAGGATCCATACTCCTCTAACGCAATTAACAAAGCCACCTGTTTAAGCCGTAACCGGTTAATCATCGATGGCAGTGACGGCAATATGATTGCCGCTTCTGCAAATTGGTTATCGCCTAATGAATTATCGCGATTAGACATAGTCCCCAAAGCCTTCTATATTGCCCAAAAGTAAACCGTCATGTTAGCGCATATCCCGCAAAACATGACTAATAACAATCGCTGAGGAGCTTTTGTTACAAATTTCATCACATAGATAGATGAAATAAAAAATAGATAAGAATAATTTTATTCACCCGGAGACAAAATGAGAGTCATTCAGTTCGAGAATAAGCAAGGTACGCGTGCTGTTGGCATCGTCAATGGACGTAGAATCGACCTCATAACAGAAGTGACCAGCACGCGCGAACTCGCTTTACGTGCCATTCAAGAAGGTAACTCGTTAGAACGCCAGGCGCAGTTGTTAAAAGGTTCGGCACAAGAAAACTATGATGATATCCTTGACGAGCGCCGTATTCTAACGCCATTAGATCATGAGGATCCTGCTCACTGCCTCGTTTCCGGCACAGGCTTGACGCACTTAGGTAGTGCCACTACCCGTGATAAAATGCACCAGAATCTCAACAACCACGACGACAGCGCATTGACAGACACCATGCGCATGTTCAAATGGGGCATGGAAGGTGGCCGCCCGCAAAAAGGTAGCATCGGTACACAACCGGAATGGTTTTATAAAGGCGATGGCGCAATTGTTGTGGCGCCTGGCGCACCGTTCCCCTCCCCTGATTTTGCAGAGGATGCGGGGGAAGAACCGGAATTAACCGGTTTGTATATCATCGATGGTCAAGGACAGCCATATCGTATCGGTTTTGCAATCGGCAATGAATTCTCCGACCATATTGTCGAAAGAAAGAATTACCTGTATCTTGCGCACTCGAAATTGCGGTTTTGTTCATTTGGTCCGGAATTATTCATTGGTTCACTACCTGCCAATCTGATAGGAATCAGCCGTATCCGTCGCGAAGGACGTATCATCTGGGAAAAAGAGTTCTTGTCCGGTCAAGACAATATGTGTCATACCATCGAGAATCTGGAATATCACCATTTCAAATATAACCAGTTCTTGCGCCCGGGCGATGTACACGTCCACTTCTTTGGTACAGCGACACTATCATTTGCCGATGGTGTACGTACCCAGTTAGGCGACACATTTGAAATCAGTTTGCCGGATTTCGGCGAACCGCTCATTAACGGTATCGTTGAAGAAAAATCACGTATCCCGTACAACGGCGTCAAGGCGCTGTAAATCAATTCCCAAGGCCCATCAAGAGGTTTGTTAAACATAGCGTACTGTTCCAATACAGCACGACAATAAATTTGGGCAAATTTGCTCTGCAGTAATAAAAGAGGAGGCAGTCAAATGCAAAAAAACTACATCAATGGCGCATGGATTGAAGGTGCTCGCACCAATAAAAATATCAATCCATCGAACATCAGCGATGTCATCGCCGAATATGCACTCGCTGACAACGAGCAAGCTTTAGCTGCCATTGGTGCTGCAAAAGCAGCATTTCCAACATGGTCCCATTCCACACCACAACAACGTGCCGACGTCCTGGATGCAATCGGTACTGAAATTCTGGCACGCAAAGAAGAATTGGGGCGACTGTTGTCACGTGAAGAAGGTAAAACCTTGCCTGAAGGCATTGGTGAAGTCGGCCGTGCCGGTCAAATTTTCAAATTCTTCGCACAAGAAGCATTACGCTTGTCCGGAGAAAAACTGGCATCCGTACGCCCCAATATCGACATCGAATTAACACGTGAACCATTAGGTGTTATCGGCATCATCACACCATGGAATTTCCCGATTGCAATTCCCGCATGGAAAATCGCACCAGCATTAGCATATGGCAATACGGTTGTCTTCAAACCGGCAGGGTCTGTACCCGGTTCTGCATGGGCATTAGCTGAGATCATCAGCCGCACGGCACTGCCGGTAGGTGCATTCAATCTGGTTATGGGGCCTGGCAACGTTGTTGGCCAACAAATCCTGAATAATCCGGATGTGACTGCCGTGACATTCACAGGCTCTGTACCAACTGGCGCGTCAGTTGCACAAGCTTGCGTGTCACGCATGGCGAAATTCCAGTTGGAAATGGGCGGTAAAAATCCACAAGTCGTGTTAAACGATGCAAATCTGGATGTTGCGGTGAACTGTGCAATACAAAGTGCATTCTTCTCGACAGGCCAACGCTGTACAGCAGCGTCAC
>JAATFN010000367.1 GCA_015655165.1 Betaproteobacteria bacterium
ATGGGAAATAAATAACAAAGAATAGTTCTCTGGCAAGAAGACTTTTTGCCTGAGCAGGGGTAGTTGCGCCTACGAATTATCAATGTAGGGGTGATTGCATTTTTTGTACCGAGTGGCTTATTCATGCGGTGCAGACAAGTGTGGCTAGTGCGTTTATTTTAAGGGGTTAAAATCATGAAAAAATTGTTGTTGGCAGTAGCAGTATCAGGTCTATCTACAGGTGCTCTTGCACAAAGCAGCGTGACATTTTATGGCAGCTTGGATGCTGGTGTAGCGTATGTGAATAACGTAGGTGGTCATTCTCGCATGAGCTTAGATCAAGGTACAATGCAACCAGACCGTTTTGGATTTCGTGGTACGGAAGACCTGGGTGGCGGCTTGAAAGCATTGTTTAATCTGGAAACCGGCTTTGATGTAACTACAGGTGCCCAGTCCAATACATCAAAACTGTTTAATCGTGTCAGCTTGGTAGGCCTGTCTGGTAACCTTGGTACGGTCACATTGGGCCGTCTTCCTACAGTGACGCAAGATTATTTAAATAGAACTTCAAATGGTTTTCAATTGCAGAACTTCTATTTGTATTCGCCAGGTAACTTTGACAATATGGCAAATACTACCGCTGCTGACAATGCCATTCGTTATACGTCGCCAACGATGAGTGGTTTGCAAGCGAGCTTCTTGTATGGCATGGGGGAGGTTGCAGGTGATAACAAAAAAGGGCGCATACTGAGTGGTGGTTTATCCTATTCGATTGGTGATTTGAAGATGGCGTTGACTGCTGACCGCGCAAATGACCGCGCTGCTGGTTATGCTGGGGCTTTTTTGAATAGCGTCGGTTTGGGCACTGCTGCAACTGTATTGAACAGCATTACGACCGTTGCAGCTGGTGCAACTTATACCATGGGTAGCGTACGTTTGAATGGTCAATATTCTCAGACAAAACTGGATTTGCCAACAAACGTGAATGCCAAACAAAAGAATGCTAACGTCGGTGTAGCATGGAGTTATAGCCAAGCCAATACACTGAATCTTGGTTATGGTTTTTCCAAATTGGAAGATAAACACTGGAATACACTTAGCATTGGCAACATATACGCTTTCTCCAAACGTACTCAAGTCTATGCGCAAGCAACTATTCAACGCGCTAGCGGTGACAATGCCAAGGCTTTCTTGAATGGTGTTAATGCTGCTTCTTCGTCTGCAAGCCAGCTCGTCACATCTGTTGGTATCCATCACTCGTTCTGATTGATACATCAGGTTTTAGCTTTGAGGTTATACAATGCCATTGATAGCCTGCTATTTATTTAGCAGGCTTTTTTCATTCTCAACATGAACATTGCCTAAACTTCATTGGCACCATGCACAGTAAAGAAAGCGGCATTTTGCAGTTTCTGACCTATGGCTTTTTCATAGGCTGTACGTACTACTTCAGGTTGTCCTGCCTGTCCAAAGAAATCACGTAGATAAGCACCAAGCAAAGGATGTGCATCGAGTTCTTTTCTGGACAAGCCATTGATCATCGCGTCACGACATGCCGACGGCAGCGGTATGCAATTGTTTATGGCAGGGTCTCTAATAATTGCTTTTAGTTCTTTGCCTTCTTCCATGGCATCCAGTTCTTCAAAGAACCTACGACGCATCATTACAATTCCCTTGTCGCTACGACCAAGTTTTTCCTTGGTACGATCCGTAATGACACCCTGACCATGCCAGGCAGCAAAGTCTTGGTTGGCAACATGACTTAATATCCATTGTCCGTTTGCATCTTTAAGCGGACCGTACCAGCTTGGGATTTTTTCTTGTACATAGGGTTCTTGCTCTTTAGGTACTTTGCTAAAGACCCAAAGTACACTCAGTGTTTTTTCATCATCGATTGGCACACGCCATTCGAAATGGTGACCAAGATAGAAGCCATTTGGCCATAAGGTCACACGTCCAATGGTCCACATCGGGTTCTGTTCTGTTTCGGTTGCACGAATACGTTTGTAGATGAAACCATAGTCGAATTCTTCGAACTCGATCTTGAGGTGTGTGGCAACATGCTTGCTATGTGAGTCCTGCATGCGGTTTGTCCAATTGTTGTGCGTCCATTCGAAATGAACTGGATCAATGGAGTTTTCTTGGCACTGAAACCAGTTGCAGGGGATTTCTGCAAATACAGCTTGTGAAAAACCATTTTCATAATGGAACAAATCCCAGTCAGGCAATAAAGGTGCCGGTTGTGGTCCCATGTATGCCCATAAGAGGCCAACTTTTTCTTGCACAAGGTAGCTCTTGATCTTAGTCGATTTACGCATGTTTGCAGTCGGGTCGACGATTTCTTCAAATGGCTGATGTATACATTGTCCCGCTCCGTCAAATTGCCATCCATGATAACTACAGCGCAGCCCAGTTTCTTCTACATAGCCAAATGATAAGTCGGCATTTCTATGTGGACAGTAGCGTTCGATCAAGCCATAGGTGCCACTTAAATCCTTGAACAGAACCAAGTCTTCACCTAGGATGCGAATAGGTTTGACATTCTTGTCATCAAACTCATCAGCGCCGGCAATTGGGTGCCAATAATTACGCAGATATTTTCCCATTGGTTTGTCAGGACCTACTTCGACCAATAATCGATTTTTTTCTTCACTTAACATGGCTACTCCAAGAGATTAGTGGACAGATCGGATAAGCTGTTGATCTGGTGTATTCGCTAAATTGATTTTAGTAATCTATCCAGATCAGTTAAACCCCGCTAAAGCCTGAAAAAAGGACAATTCGTCCCATTTTTGACGATGTATGCAAGTGAACGTGTTAATACTTGGCACAAAAAATAAAACCCGTGTCTTTAAGGTGGAAAGACACGGGTCTTGGTACGTATACAGGACTAATAAAGAGACTTTATTTCCTCATCGTATATAACTGTATCGCATCATGCTACTTGACTATGCATTCAGATGTTTTTGCAAATAGGCACGTGGCGTGATGCCAGACCATTTCCTGAATGCGCGGGAAAAACATTTTTCTGATGAGTAGCCGACTTTTTCTGCTACGTCGATGATGCGACATTTTTCACTTGTCAGCTGATTTGCTGCAAGCGTCATCCGATAGGAAGTTAGGTAAGAGATGGGAGAGATACCAAGCAATTGCTGAAATAGGCAAGTAAAGCGCGAACGTGACATGCCGACTTCAGAAGCCAATTCCGGAATGGTCCATTCATGCTGGGGCATTTTGTGCATCAGCAAAAGAGACTGGGCAATACGTGTGTCATTAAATCCGGATAGCCATTCCTGGCTTCCTTTTGGTTTTTTCTGTAGATGTATACGCATGACAGCAGCGAACAGAATTTCTGCGATTCTGGCTGCCTGAAAGCGCCATCCTTCCTTGCAGGCCATCGACTCTTCGATGAACAACTTGAGTGAGGATGTTAACCAAGGCGATATATTGATTTCTTCAGCATGGATGTGAATGATTGGTGGAAGCATGGACAACAGCTTATTTTTTTTACTTTCGCGAAACAAAATAATGCCTGTATACAGATCGGTCATTTCTCCAGATCCTCCCGAGCGCAAGGCAATTGGACGTACAGGTTCTGATGACAAACCATTCTCGTCACAAATTGAGTCAAACGGGATAAGCGGTACCCCCAAGTCTGACTGCATGATGTGACGGTTTCCGTGAGGCAGCATAACTAGGTCGCCAGACTTGATATGCATCGGAGGACAGTCTTGGACATTGATCCAATAAGATCCTCCAGAAGCTATTCTGAAAGGTACACCATCGATAGCATTTTTAGTAAATCCCCAAGGGGCGCCTAAAGTAAACCGTCCGGTAATAATTCCATCTGAGCGTAATCCACTGAGAATGTCACTTAAAGAGTCCACGTTCTTTTCCTTGCACTATCGCTAAATGCCAGAATACATTGGGATATCTATCTAATGTTTAGTTATTTGATAAGCAAGTATCGTGCCGTATTTGTCATGTTTTTTATATAAGATAAGTACCATTATTTGCGCTTGCAAAGCAAAAACTATTGGATACATTGAAAAAATGCGCACCATTTGGTAGAAAGTGTACCTTGATCTTTTTGTGATGCACTAGATTGTCATGCACAGGCACTGCGATCAATGTAATTCACTAGCTCTGGGATAAAAGCGTGATTAGGTTTGTTTTTACATCAGTAACAAGGAATGCAGACTTTTAGCGTTTTTTTATGCATAGATACATGCTGTTACTATTGACTACAAAAGTCCGCTATATCCAAAGCGGATCTTCGTGTGTAATGTCCACACATACATTCAATAATAAATGTATGTGTGGGGCTTTGATCATAGGCTTGCACAAATATGATAGATAAGGGAGTAATAATGAATACAAAGACGATGATTGCGGGTGTGATGGCATTGTCCATAGTGTTAAGTTCAAGTGTATTTGCACAAGGTATGCAAACACAAGGGCAAGGAGGACGCCAACAAGGGCAAGACAACAATGCTGACCAGCATCAGAATCATTCAGGTTCTGGAAAAAATGCACAACAGGGGCAAAACAACCGTGGTAGTGCACAAAAACCAGATCAAAAGCAGCAGTCACAACGCCAAAATAATGGCGCTGGAGACAAACGTGATGACAGATCGCAGCAAGCACGTGGTGCCGGTCCTGGACATGACATGTACAAAGGCGGTAAATTACCTACATCGTATCGTAATAAACAGTATGTGGTCGATGATTGGCGTGGCCACAATTTGAATGCGCCTCCAAGAGGTCAGCAATGGGTTCAAGTTGGTGGTGATTATGTATTGGTTGCCATTACAACAGGTCTGATCATGAGTGTGCTGTTGAACTGATCGTATGTGTTGCTGCTGCATAGAACCGTCCCGTGATGGACGGTTTTTTATGTGCTGCCAAGTAGCTTAATGGGTAACCCACGCTGTAGGCAGCGTGAAATATTGAGTGCGACCAATCAATCAATAAAAAAATCTCTTAAAAATGACTGTGCAATACAGTGATTTTTAAGAGATTTTCTTACATCGGAATAGCTATTTGGTGCCCACGGAGGGACTCGAACCCCCACACCTTGCG
>JAATFN010000281.1 GCA_015655165.1 Betaproteobacteria bacterium
ATTGGCTGTTAGCGCAGTATGCGGGTCAGCCTTCGCTGCACCTGTTGAAATTTCACTCTACTATCCTGTAGCAGTAGGAGGCGCGGTCACCAAAACGATTGACGGTATGGTCAACGACTTCGAAAAAGCCAACCCTGATATCAAGGTCAAAGCGATTTATGCAGGTACTTATCAGGAAAGTATCATCAAGGCATTAACAGCACACAAGAGCGGTACGCCACCGACTGTCGCTGTTCTCTTGTCGACAGACCTTTTTACATTGATTGACGAGAATGCCATTGTACCAATCGACAATCTTGCATCTACCGCAGAAGACAAAAAGTGGATTGGCAGTTTTTACAAAGGATTCATGGACAACAGCCAGACTGGTGGTAAAACATGGGGCATTCCATTCCAGCGTTCCACCATTGTCATGTACTGGAACAAAAACCTGTTTAAAGAAGCCGGTTTGAATCCGGATAAAGCGCCTGCGACATGGGCTGAGACAGTCGAATTCGGAAAAAAACTGACTAAAAAGGATACCAACGGCAATATCACCCAATGGGGTATCAAGATCCCGTCGACAGGTTTTGCGTACTGGATGCTGCAAGGTCTGACAACACCGAATGATGTGCTGTTAATGAACAGTGCCGGGACACAAACCTACTTTGATAAACCTGCTGTTGTCGAGTCATTGCAATACTGGGTTGATTTGTCTGCCAAACATAATGTCTCTCCCAAAGGTGTGATCGAATGGGGTACAACACCAAAAGACTTTCTGGAACAAAAAGCCGCAATGGTGTGGACCACGACTGGTAATCTGACCAATATTCGTGCCAATGCCAAGTTCCCGTTCGGCGTGGCCATGTTGCCTGCAAATAAAAAACACGGTAGCCCCACAGGTGGCGGTAATTTCTACATCTTTAACAAGACAACACCTGAGCAGCAACAAGCCGCACTGAAGTTCATTCGCTGGACAACAGAGCCGCAACGTGCCGCACAATGGAGTATTGCAACAGGTTATGTCGCAACAACGCAAGATGCCTGGAACACTGCCGAGATGAAACAATATCTGAAGGAAGTGCCTGAAGCCGGTGTCGCACGTGACCAGTTGCAATATAGTGTTGCCGAATTCTCCACACACGACAACCAACGCGTGACCAAAGCCTTGAACGACAATGTGCAAGCAGCCTTGTCCGGTACAAAAACACCGGAAGCCGCATTGAAAGACGCACAGCGTGAATCTGACCGTATTTTACGCAGCTATCGCCGTTAATTGCTTATACCCGTATCTGTGTCACAACAGATGCACTTGTCATGTGACGATTTGTTTGAATCGTCACATGACAGATAATACGACAATAGATACAGCCAATATTGGCAAAGGTCTTACATGAACCGTACCAAGTTTCCGATTACTCCCTGGTTATTGCTGCTGCCTGCGATGATTTTACTCATCGCGTTCACGCACTATCCTGCTATTGCTACTGTCTGGCACAGTTTTTTTTCAACCCCTAAGGGTGCAACACCAGCTGTTTTTGTCGGCATGGAAAACTATGCGTTGATGCTGGAAGACCCTGTCTTCTGGAAAGCATTGATCAATAACCTGTGGTTTGCGCTCGGCACCATCCCGATATCGATTGCACTGGCCATCATGATGGCACTGTGGGTCAATGAAAAATTGATCGGTCGTAGTGTATTGCGTCTGGCTTATTTCACGCCCACTGTATTGCCCATGATCGCGGTTGCCAATATCTGGCTCTTCTTTTATACACCGCAATACGGTTTACTCGAACAGATATCACAAGCGCTGGGCTTTTCTTCGCACAACTGGCTGGGTGACCCGAATACCGTACTGGGCGCCCTGATTGTCGTGGCAATCTGGAAAGAGGCAGGCTTTTTCATGATCTTCTATCTGGCAGCCTTGCAACAGATGTCACCAACACTGGCTGAAGCCGCAGGTCTGGAAGGCGCGTCGCGCTGGCAGTATTTCTGGCGCATCCAGTTTCCACTGTTAATGCCGACAACGCTCTTTGTCTTGATCAACGCATTGATCAATTCATTCCGTCTAGTCGACCATATCATGGTCATGACCAAAGGTGGTCCGGACAACGCCAGCTCGTTATTGCTGTATTACATCTATGAAGTCGGCTTCAGCTTCTGGGACTCGTCTTATGCAGCAGCATTGACCGTTGTACTGTTGATCGTACTGGGGCTTGTTGCCTTTATTAAATTCCGTTTCCTTGACCGCAGGACGCACTATCAATGAAAACCGCACAAGCGACCAATCCATTTGGTCAAAGCAATAAAATACTGGAAACCACTGCTGCATGGGTGTTGGGTCTTCTCTGGCTATTGCCGTTGGTCTATGCTGTCTGGACCGCCTTTCACCCGGCTGAATTTGCAACACGGTTTTCATGGACAGCACCACTGACATTCCAGAACTTTATCAATGCTTGGGATGCCGCACCGTTTCCGCGTTATTTCTTGAATACTTTCTTGCTGGTAACAAGTATTCTTATTGCGCAAATGGTGTTGTCGACAATGGCAGCCTATGCATTTGCGCGCTTTGAATTCAAAGGCAGCAATATCATGTTTGTTCTAGTGCTGGTGCAATTGATGGTCATGCCCGATATTCTGATCGTTGAAAATTACAACACGATGAATTTACTGGGTCTGCGTGACACGATTTTAGCAATCGGTCTACCCTACTTTGCTTCGGCCTTCGGAATTTTTCTGTTACGCCAGACATTTAAAACCGTACCACGCGAGCTTGATGAAGCAGCTACTGTAGAAGGTGCTTCGGCATTACAAACGCTGTGGAAGATCTATGTACCGCTGGCAAAACCGATCTATCTGGCATTTGGTCTCGTCTCTGTGAGTACCCACTGGAACAACTTCCTGTGGCCATTGATTGTGACCAACTCGGTCGAGTCACGCCCGTTAACGGTAGGTTTGCAAGTATTCTCATCAACAGATCAGGGCGTAGACTGGTCCATCATCACAGCTGCAACATTGATGACATCGGCACCATTATTGATTGCGTTCTTGCTGTTCCAACGTCAATTTGTACAATCGTTTATGCGTGCAGGCATTCGCTAG
>JAATFN010000432.1 GCA_015655165.1 Betaproteobacteria bacterium
ACGTAACTGGGGTTCGCGTTGGTATGCAGGCAATAACAATTTTGCCAGCATGCTCAATGAAGATCTGAAAGTACGTGCTTACCTGAAGACGAAACTGAAGAATGCCTCAGTCGGACGTGTTGTTATCGAACGTCCAGCGAAGAACGCTCGTATTACGATTTACAGCTCCCGTCCAGGTGTTGTGATCGGTAAAAAGGGCGAAGATATTGAAGTCCTCAAGACTGCACTAGGTAAATTGATGGGCGTGCCCGTGCATGTCAACATCGAAGAAATTCGTAAGCCAGAAGCTGATGCGCAATTGATTGCAGATTCGATTGCACAGCAACTTGAAAAACGGATCATGTTCCGCCGTGCGATGAAGCGCGCAATGCAAAATGCAATGCGTCTGGGTGCGCAAGGGATCAAGATCATGTCTTCCGGTCGGTTAAATGGTATCGAAATTGCACGTAAAGAATGGTATCGCGAAGGCCGGGTGCCATTGCATACATTGCGTGCTGATATTGATTACGGTTTCGGCGAAGCACAAACGACTTATGGCATTATTGGTATCAAGGTCTGGGTTTACAAGGGTGATCGTTTAGCAAATGGCGATGCTCCTGTGCTCGAAGGCGCTCCAGAGGATGACAAAAAACGTCGCGGTCCGCGTCGTGACGATGGCAAGCCAGGTGCTCGCCCTCGTGGCAAGGCCGGCGCAACAGCGCCTGGCGCTGGTGCGAAACGCGTGCGTACGACCAAGGCCGATGATAGCGATGTGTCGGCTGAGAAAGCAGGAGAATAATCATGCTGCAACCAGCACGTAGGAAATATCGTAAAGAGCAAAAAGGCCGTAATACAGGCATCTCTCATTCACGTGGTACTGCTGTTTCATTTGGTGAGTTCGGTTTGAAAGCTGTTGGACGTGGCCGTATCACGGCGCGTCAGATTGAAGCAGCACGTCGTGCCATGACTCGTCATATTAAACGTGGTGGCCGGATCTGGATTCGTATTTTTCCGGACAAGCCAATTTCTCAAAAACCTGCGGAAGTTCGTATGGGTAATGGGAAGGGTAACCCAGAGTACTATGTGGCTGAGATCCAACCAGGTAAGATGTTGTATGAAATGGATGGCGTTGACGAAGCACTGGCGCGTGAAGCGTTCCGCCTGGCAGCTGCCAAATTGCCATTGTTGACGACTTTCGTTGTTCGTCAAGTCGGCCAATAACAGGAGCGGAATATGAAGGCATCAGAACTCCGCGGTAAAGATGAGGCTGCTTTAGCCAAAGAATTGAATGAGTTATTGAAAGCTCAATTCAGCTTGCGTATGCAAGTGGCGACACAGCAACTAAACAATACTGCACAACTGAAAAAGGTACGTCGTGATATCGCACGCGTGAAAACAGTTATCAATTCGAAGGATGGTCAACAATGAACGATCAAGTCAAACAGTCGCTCAAGCGCACACTGATTGGCAAAGTTGTGTCCGATAAAATGGACAAGACCGTCACAGTGTTGATCGAACGCCACGTCAAGCATCCCCTGTATGGCAAAATCATCGTGCGTACTAATAAGTATCATGCACATGATGAAGCTAATGCAGCAAAGACGGGTGATATCGTTGAAATCCAGGAAGGTCGTCCAATTTCTAAGACCAAGGCCTGGAATGTCACACGTGTAGTACAGGTTGCGCAGATAGTGTAAGAATAGCTTGCGCAATTGCCATTTGAATGTGATAATGGCCGACTTCTTTCTTTGCTTTTGGTGTTTCGGCAAGGAAAGAAGTGAAGTGTAGATGCATAAGTAGCTTAATCGTCCCCTAACCAGTGAGTTCGCTTACTGACAGGACCAAGACTGACCGCATTTCACATTGTGTGATGAGCGGATTAAGTTGGGAAAGAAAATATCATGATTCAAACTGAAAGCCGGCTCGAAGTGGCCGACAATACTGGTGCGCGCGAAGTGCTGTGTATCAAAGTCTTGGGTGGTTCCAAGCGCCGTTATGCAGGTATCGGCGACGTGATCAAGGTTACTGTGAAAAGCGCAGCTCCACGTGGTCGTGTGAAAAAAGGTGAAATTTATAATGCTGTTGTTGTGCGTACTGCCAAGGGCGTACGTCGGCAAGATGGCTCACTGGTTAAGTTTGACGGCAATGCAGCAGTGTTGCTGAATGCTAAGCTGGAGCCTATTGGTACTCGTATTTTCGGGCCGGTTACTCGTGAGCTGCGTACAGAGCGCTTCATGAAAATTGTCTCTCTGGCGCCTGAAGTTCTGTAAGGAGTGGTCATGGGAAAGATTCGTAAAAACGATGAAGTCATCGTATTGGTCGGTAAGTACAAGGGTAATCGTGGGCGGGTAACGCAACGCGTAGATGCTGATCATGTAATTGTTGAAGGCGTTAATATTGCTAAAAAGGCAGTTAAGCCTAATCCAATGACTGGTTCAACTGGTGGTATTGTCGACAAGCTGATGCCAATTCATGTGTCGAATGTTGCGTTATTTAACGCAGCTTCCGGCAAAGCCGATCGTGTGGCTTACAAAGAAGTGGACGGTAAAAAGGTCCGCATTTACAAATCCAGCGGCGAAGTTGTTAAGGTTTAAAGATCATGGCACGTCTCCAAAAATTCTACAATGAAAAAGTCGTTGCCGACTTGACTGCAAGGTATTCATACAAGTCGACAATGGAAGTTCCGCGGATTCTGAAGATCACATTGAATATGGGGTTGTCGGAAGCGGTCGCGGATAAAAAGATTATTGAACATGCTGTTGGTGATCTGACTAAGATTGCAGGCCAAAAGCCTGTCGTAACCAAGGCACGTAAGGCAATTGCGGGTTTCAAGATTCGTGAAGGTTATCCGATTGGTTGTATGGTGACTTTGCGTGGTGCCCGTATGTATGAGTTCCTTGATCGTCTCATTACAGTGGCTTTGCCACGTGTGCGTGACTTCCGTGGGGTTTCCGGTCGTGCGTTTGATGGTCGAGGTAATTACAATATCGGTGTGAAAGAGCAAATTATTTTCCCTGAAATTGAGTACGACAAAATCGATGCGTTGCGTGGGATGAATATTAGTATTACCACCACCGCGAAGTCCGACGATGAAGCGAAATCGCTCCTCGCCGCATTTAAATTTCCGTTCAGAAACTGAGGCTGCCATGGCGAAACTGGCACTGATTAACCGTGAACAAAAGCGTGCAAACCTGGTAAAGAAATATGCCGGTAAGCGTGCTGAGTTGAAGGCAATCATTGATGATCAATCCAAGTCGGAAGAAGAGCGTTACGAAGCGCGCTTGAAGTTGCAAGCGCTACCACGTAACTCTGCTCCGACTCGGCAACGTAACCGTTGTGCGTTGACAGGTCGTCCACGTGGAACTTTCCGTAAATTCGGATTGGGCCGTATTAAGATCCGTGAAATTGCCATGCGTGGTGAAATTCCCGGTTTGACCAAAGCTAGCTGGTAATAGGAGAATAAGCAATGAGTATGAGCGATCCTATCGCCGATATGCTGACCCGTATCCGCAATGCACAAATTGTGCAGAAAACAGCGGTGGCAATGCCATCGTCTAAAGTCAAAATTGCAATTGCTAATGTCCTTAAGGATGAAGGCTATATTGAGGATTTTGCTGTGGTCGAAGCTGGCGGCAAGGCAGAGTTGAAAATTGGTTTGAAGTATTACGCTGGTCGTCCAGTTATCGAACGCCTAGAGCGCGTATCTCGTCCAGGGTTACGCATCTACAAAGGTAAGGATGAGATTCCTAACGTGATGAATGGCCTGGGTGTGGCGATTGTTTCCACTCCACGTGGCGTCATGACAGATCGTAAAGCACGCGCAACCGGTGTCGGTGGCGAAGTGATTTGCTACGTGGCCTAAGGAGTGCAATATGTCTCGTGTTGGTAAAATGCCGATTGCATTGCCAAGTGGTGCGGAAGTCAGCATTACTGCAGATGCGATCACAGTAAAAGGCCCATTGGGCACTCTTTCACAGCGCTTAAATAGCTTGGTGAAAGTGGCAAATGACAAAGGCACGTTGAGTTTCGAAGTGGCAAATGACAGCCATGAAGCGAATGCGATGTCTGGTACCCTGCGTGCGCTGGTAAGTAATATGGTGAATGGCGTTACTAAGGGTTTCGAAAAGAAGCTGGTGTTGGTTGGTGTGGGTTTTCGTGCTCAGGCACAAGGTGACAAGCTGAATTTGTCTCTTGGGTTTTCGCATCCGATTGTGCATCAAATGCCACAAGGCATTAAATGCGAAGTCCCAACGCAAACCGAGATCATAATCAAGGGTATTGACCGCCAAGTGGTTGGCCAGGTCGCTGCTGAAATTCGTGGATATCGTGAGCCTGAGCCTTACAAGGGCAAGGGAGTGCGCTACGCGGATGAGGTAGTTATACTCAAAGAAACCAAGAAGAAGTAATAGGGGTTGACGATGAACAAGAAACAATCACGTCTGCGCCGCGCGACTCAAACCCGTGCCAAGATCGCAGAATTAAAGGTGACTCGCTTAGCCGTGCATCGTACCAATACGCACATCTATGCAAGTATCATCGGCCCCGACTCAAATATACTGGCTTCAGCTTCGACGCTGGAAACAGAAGTTCGCCAACAGTTGGCTGGACAGTCTGGCAAGGGCGGAAATGCAGCAGCAGCTACTTTGGTTGGTAAGCGTGTAGCTGAGAAAGCACTGAAAGCAGGAGTAACCGAAGTCGCGTTTGATCGCTCCGGTTTTCGTTATCACGGTCGCGTAAAAGCGCTGGCTGAAGCTGCGCGTGAAGCCGGCCTGAAGTTCTAAGGAAAATCATCATGGCAAAAATGCAATCTAAGACGCAAAGCGAAAAGCCAGATGATGGCATGCGCGAGAAAATGATCGCGGTCAACCGTGTGACCAAAGTGGTCAAGGGTGGACGTATCATGGGTTTCGCAGCACTAGCTGTTGTTGGTGATGGCGATGGTCGTATCGGTATGGGCAAGGGTAAGTCGAAAGAAGTGCCTGTGGCTGTGCAAAAGGCGATGGAAGAAGCACGCCGTAAAATGATCAAAGTGACATTGAAGAATGGGACTTTGCAACATACGGTAAGTGGTAAACATGGTGCTTCATCAGTATTGATGCAGCCAGCAAAAGACGGTACTGGCGTTATCGCTGGTGGCCCGATGCGTGCTATTTTCGAAGTAATGGGTGTGACGAATGTTGTTGCAAAGTCGAATGGCTCCACGAACCCTTACAATATGGTGCGTGCAACACTTGATGGTTTGTCCAAAATGAATACCCCAGCAGAAATTGCTGCTAAGCGTGGTAAATCTGTTGAAGATATTCTGGGTTAAGGTGAGACAGATGGCAAACACAGTAAAAGTTCAGTTAGTCAAAGGTTTGATCGGTACACGTGAATCGCATCGCGCGACCGTACGTGGCCTTGGTCTGCGTCGGGTTAATTCAGTATCCGTACTGGAAGATACACCTGCAGTGCGCGGCATGATCAATAAAGTGTCCTATCTTGTGAAAGTGGTATCGTAAGCCATAGGCTTACGAACGGAGCAAATCATGGAATTAAACAACATCCAACCTGCAGATGGCGCGAAGCACTATAAGCGTCGCGTCGGTCGCGGTATCGGTTCTGGTCTGGGGAAAACTTCAGGTCGTGGACATAAAGGACAAAAATCGCGTTCAGGCGGTTTTCATAAAGTCGGATTCGAAGGTGGTCAAATGCCTTTGCAACGTCGTCTGCCAAAGCGTGGTTTTAAATCGTTGGCAACGCCTTATAAAGCAGAAATTCGGTTGTCTGATCTGGAAAAATTACCCGTGGACGATATTGATATTCTGGCATTGAAGCAAGCCGGAGTCGTGCCTGAATTGGCTAAAGTTGTTCGCATTATTTTGGCAGGAAAACTGACCAAAAAAGTGACGGTAAAAGGATTGATTGCGACAAAAGGTGCTAAGGCAGCGATTGAGGCAGCCGGTGGTTCGGTTGCGTAACCTGAAGGTTTGAAGCGGAGCAATAATTGGCGACATCCCCTCAACTTGCTAAAAGTGCGGCAAAAGGATTTCCCTGGAATCGCCTATGGTTTTTACTAGGCGCATTGATCGTGTACCGTATTGGGGCACATATTCCTGTTCCAGGGATTAATTCGACAGAGTTATCAAGATTATTCACAGAGCATCAGAATGGTCTTTTGGGCATGTTTAACATGTTCTCTGGTGGTGCTCTATCACGCTTTACCGTGTTTGCATTGGGGATTATGCCGTATATTTCGGCCTCAATCATCATGCAGTTACTGACGATTGTTTCTCCTCAGCTTGAAGCGTTGAAAAAAGAGGGAGAGTCTGGACGGCGCAAGATTACTCAGTACACGCGCTACGGGACTTTGGTATTGGCAACATTTCAGGCGCTTGGGATTGCTGTGGCACTGGAATCTCAGCGTGGTTTGGTATTAGATCCCGGCCTGGTATTTCGTTTCACAACAGTGGTAACGTTGCTGACAGGGACGATGTTTTTGATGTGGCTTGGTGAGCAGATCACTGAGCGCGGTTTAGGAAATGGCATTTCCATCATTATCTTTGCCGGTATCGCAGCAGGTTTACCTAGTGCTTTGGGAGGCTTGTTTGAATTGGTGAATACGGGTTCGATGAATGTCTTATCCGCGATTTTGATCTGTATTGTGGTGGCTTTGGTGACTTTCTTGGTTGTCTTTATCGAACGTGGTCAACGTAAGATATTAGTGAATTATGCCAAGCGCCAAGTAGGTAACAAGATTTATGGTGGGCAAAGTAGTCATTTGCCGTTGAAGCTAAATATGGCGGGTGTGATTCCTCCAATCTTCGCGTCATCGATTATCTTGTTTCCAGCAACGATTACGACTTGGTTTACTTCGGGAGATACGACTAATCCTGTTATTCGGTTTTTGAAGGATTTGGCGGCATCGATGGCTCCAGGGGAACCGATTCATGCACTGTTGTATGCGATAGCGATTGTATTTTTCTGTTTTTTCTATACTGCGTTGGTATTTAACAGTAAAGAAACAGCGGATAATTTGAAGAAAAGTGGTGCTTTTGTTCCTGGTATTCGTCCTGGTGAGCAGACGGCACGCTACATCGACAAAATATTAACGAGATTGACATTGGCTGGCGCAGTTTATATTACGTTAGTTTGCTTATTACCAGAGTTCTTGATTGCCAGATGGAAAGTGCCATTTTATTTTGGTGGTACTTCCTTACTGATTATCGTAGTCGTGACGATGGATTTTATGGCGCAAGTACAAAATTATGTGATGTCGCAACAATATGAACCGTTGCTTCGTAAATTTAAGGGCGGCGCTTCTCGTTAGTTTTTATCGTTGTTGAGAAGACACTGGTATGATGCCGTTCTTGCAAGTATGTGTAAGGTAGCATGTAGTGGTAGTTGGAAATTGAACAGTTTATACCGTTCATATTTAGAAAAATGTGGAAGTATTGGACGCAGATTCTGAAGAAAATATGACGATGTAAAGTTGGTTTCTTACGATTTGGTATGAGATATGGTGTCTGATATCAAATAAGAGTGAAATGAACCTAGTATTGAAAGAAAGAGGGCCACAATGAAAGTGCTCGCATCAGTTAAGCGGATTTGCCGCAACTGCAAGATCATCAAGCGCAAAGGCGTCGTTCGTGTTATTTGCACAGAACCACGTCATAAACAGCGCCAAGGTTAATTTAACGTTATTGATCGAGGAATAACGCATGGCACGTATTGCAGGGGTAAATATCCCAAACCATCAGCACACCGTCATTGGCCTCACAGCCATCTATGGTGTGGGTCGCCCACGGGCACAAGAAATTTGCGAAAAGACTGGCGTCTTGACCACTAAAAAGGTCAAGGATCTGGACGATAACGAATTGGAAAAGCTTCGCGACGAAATAGCTAAATTCGTCGTTGAAGGTGACCTGCGTCGCGAACTGTCCATGAACATCAAGCGATTGATGGATCTGGGTTGCTACCGCGGTATGCGTCATCGCAAAGGCTTGCCTTGCCGTGGTCAGCGTACACGCACCAACGCCCGTACTCGCAAGGGTCCGCGTAAGGCAGCGCAATCGCTGAAGAAATAATACCGTAACGGTTCACCGGTCGGTCTCAAGGACATTAATATGGCAAAAGCACCCAATAACGCCGCTGCAGCACGTGTGCGTAAGAAAGTTAAAAAGAACGTTGCTGAAGGTATCGCGCATATCCACGCCTCCTTCAATAACACGATCATCACGATCACGGATCGCCAGGGCAATGCACTTTCCTGGGCTACTTCCGGTGGCGCCGGCTTCAAGGGTTCGCGTAAATCGACACCTTTTGCAGCACAGGTCGCGGCTGAAGCAGCTGGTAAAGTGGCAGTTGAATGCGGTATCAAGAATCTGGAAGTGCGTATCAAGGGCCCAGGCCCAGGTCGCGAATCTTCGGTTCGCGCACTGAACAATCTGGGTATCAAGATCACCCAGATCCAGGACGTGACGCCAGTGCCGCACAACGGTTGCCGCCCTCCAAAGCGCCGTCGCATCTAATTGTTCCACTCTGGTCCGGCTTGCCGGATCGTTATAGCCCGCCTGTGATATAGGCGGGCTTTCTGCTTGTAGTTGTTAAGCCCACTGTCTGGTTGCATGCAAGCCAGACTAGCGTTGCGGACGATGTATATTTTTATAAAACATTGCCGTCGCGTCATTTAATAAAAGGAAATACCGTGGCACGTTATATTGGACCAAAGGCAAAACTCTCCCGCCGCGAAGGCACCGACCTGTTCCTGAAGAGCGCACGCCGCTCGCTCGATTCGAAGTGCAAACTCGATTCGAAGCCAGGCCAGCATGGTCGTACTTCGGGCGCCCGTACGTCGGATTACGGCAACCAATTGCGCGAAAAGCAAAAAGTGAAACGTAT
>JAATFN010000195.1 GCA_015655165.1 Betaproteobacteria bacterium
CAGAATTATATCCATGCCTATCTTGCCCTCAACATACTTAAAAAAAGCGCATTGTAACGTGCATAATGCTGTTAACACACTGTTTTTAACGAAAACTCGCCTTCTCGCACAAAATAGCCAGACCATTCTTATGGCCAAACAAGACCAGTCTTAAGTCACACACAATTGTGCGTAACAACCGCTGGTACGATACAATCTAAGCTATCCAGCTAATACACTATCAATTGCACCATGCGCCAATATCTTGATTTTATGCGCCATGTTGATGAACATGGCAACGAAAAAACCGACCGTACCGGCACAGGTACCAAGTCTGTCTTCGGTTACCAGATGCGCTTTGATCTGCAAGAAGGTTTTCCGCTATTAACGACGAAAAAGCTGCATATCAAATCGATTGTGCATGAACTGATCTGGTTTTTGGCAGGATCAACCAATATCGCTTATTTAAAAGACAATGGCGTTAAAATCTGGGACGAATGGGCCGATGCCAATGGCGATCTGGGGCCAATTTACGGCTATCAGTGGCGCTCATGGCCAACACCGTCAGGTGCGCATATCGACCAGATTACCCAGGTGCTTAATCAAATCAAAAACACACCGGATTCACGACGCCTGATTGTGTCGGCCTGGAATGTGGCAGATATCCCACAAATGAAACTGCCGCCATGTCATGCTTTCTTCCAGTTCTACGTTGCCAACGGCAAACTCTCCTGCCAGCTCTATCAACGTAGTGCAGATATTTTTCTGGGGGTGCCGTTCAATATTGCGTCATATGCATTATTGACCCATATGGTGGCACAACAAACAGGGTTGGAAGTGGGTGACTTTATCTGGACAGGTGGAGACTGCCATTTGTATTCGAATCATCTGGCACAAGTCCAGGAACAATTGTCCCGTAGCCCGACCGCGTTACCAAAGCTGGTGATTGCACGGAAACCGGACACGTTGTTTGACTACAAGTACGAAGACTTCGAAATAACAGACTACAACCCGCAGGCACACATCAAGGCACCGGTAGCAGTCTGAGTCAGACTGTTTTTACCGGTTAAAATAGGCAATCCCATCCGCTATAACCGGCAGATTGTTCTGGTCAATGACCTGAAACGCGATTTCATTTTGTCGTGCCGACCGGGAGCTCTCCAGACTCTGTTTGAACTGGATGGACAGTCTGCTCCCGACAAGTACTTTATTTGCCATATGCCCGGCCAAACGCATCAGTTTTTCAGGTTGGCCGTCAGCACAATGTTCAATCAGGTAATGACCAGCTGCTGCCCATGCATAAGTGCCATGCAATAATATATCAGCCAGACCAGCCTTCAATGCAGTTTGTTTTTCTGTATGAATGGGGTTCCATATCGCGGCTGCTTCTGTATACAAATGCGGTAATACACGCGTAACCTCGACAAGCAATGCAGGGGACATATCAAAATGCTGTGGCGGCACTTTCTGCAAAACAGGTGGCGCAATCACTGTTTTCGCTTCCCCTGAAGCAAAATAACCCAATACAATCCCGCAAAACCAACTTTCAGCAACTGGTTCATTGGTATCCGTCTCGAGTGTCTGCAAACGAATCGCGACATAAGCACCAATACGTGTCGGCTTGATCTGACCAATCAAACCTGTCGTTGTCAAAGACATTCCGGGTTTAAATACGTTAAAAAAGCGTGAGTCCTGTGTAACATGAATGCAAGACCACATCTGCTCGCGGGTCAATCCCAATGCATGGCGGCAAGTATCACTATCAATGACCTGCCATTCTGGGCGAACAATCATTGCAGGAAGGCCAACAATACCGCCAGCACGTGTATCATCCATATAGTGGTCTTGTGTTGCATTCAGTGCCGCCGCAAAAGACATCAGATGACGCTTAGTCAATTCACCGGTCACAGTACCAAGATCAGTACCGCTGCAGTCTACGGAAATCGTCTTGATCATGAACGGTTGATCTTATAACCAGCAGCTTCTCTATCCCAGCCAGGGTTGTGTTTATCATCTCTTAGTACATGCTTCATCACTTTTCCTGTAGAAGTTTTAGGCAAGAATGTCTCTTGAAATAAGACATATCGCGGAAGTGTGAAATAAGGAAGCCTTGGTTGCAGGTAATCCAGTAACGCTGATGGTGTCAGCAAAGATCCAGCCTGCAAAACAACAACAGCTTTCACTTCTTCCTCACCACCATCCATTTTCACACCGACTACTGCAACATCAACAACATCCTGATGTGCGAGAATCTGTGACTCGACTTCAAAGGAAGAAATATTTTCACCCCGACGTCGAATACAGTCTTTCATTCTGTCCAAAAAGAAAAAACGCCCAGTCGCATCTTTGATAAACAAATCCCCAGTATGAAACCACTGGTTTCGCCAGGCAGCAACCGTAGCATCATCACGGTTAACATAACCAGGGCTGATTGACCAAGGTAACTCATCTCGCAATACAAGTTCTCCGGCAACACCCGAATCCACTTCATAATCATATGCATCGACAATACGGGCGACAGCACCAACTCTCGGATAACCGCAATCCATATCAGGTTCACGGGAAAAACCTTTTGTATGCAATGGCACACTGACTTCAGTCATATTGAACCAACTCATGACTGCAACATCGAATCGTCGGCAAAATGCGCACACATCCTTTAATACAGGTACCATTAACACTTTACGTAACGTATGATCACGATCATTGTCTGTCTCGGGTACCGAAACAATAAAGCTTGCCACCGTTCCCAACATCATCGTGACCGTTGCACGATATTTACGTACATCATCCCAGAATTCACTAACAGAAAAACGTTCTCTGACCGCAACCGTACCACCAACACATAAAGCCGCACCAAGGCAATGTGGTAATCCGACATGACACATCGGATTCGTCATGTAAAACACATCCGAACTATCTAAATATTGTGCTACTGTATAAGCGGTCTGCCATGCTTGTTTGTGCGTATACAACACACCTTTGGATGGCCCTGTAGTACCAGAGGTATAAAAAATAGACATGGTATCCTGCAATTGCATCGTAGGAAATACGTGCAGCTCTTTACAATCGCACTGCCAGATATCAATCGTCTCTTGCGGAAAAACGATCGCATTTTCCTCAGGTGACGTACGTTCCGAGCAAAATACATGGCTAAACTGCATCCCTAAACTATCTACAGCACAGATCTTTTTCCAATGTACACTGTCAGCAACGATACCCTGTGCACCGACATCCCGGATTTGCTGCGCCAGCAAATCCCCTTTATAAGCCTGATTGAGTAATACAGATACGATGCCGGCTTTTGCCAGTCCCAGCCAGATCAATGCATAATCCAGACCATTGTTCATAAAAACAATACATCGGTCCCCAGGCACCATACCAACGGCAATAAAGCGTGAAGCCAAAGCATCGA
>JAATFN010000104.1 GCA_015655165.1 Betaproteobacteria bacterium
CTAGCTAAGGATGTTGTCCTGTCGATGATTTCTCTGGACTATGACGATGTCTTGATGACAGCAGCAGGTCATCAGGCAGAAGCCATCCTTGAAGAAGTCATGACCAAATACAAAGGCAATTATATTCTGGCAGTCGAAGGCAATCCGCCATTGAACCAGGATGGTATGAGCTGCATCATTGGTGGCAGACCGTTCATCGAACAGTTGCGACATGTTGCCAAAGATGCAAAAGCAATTATCTCATGGGGTTCATGTGCTTCTTGGGGATGCGTGCAAGCAGCCAAACCCAATCCGACACAAGCAACACCGATTCATAAAGTGATTCTGGACAAGCCAATTATTAAAGTACCGGGTTGTCCTCCCATTGCTGAAGTCATGACAGGTGTCATTACTTACATGCTGACTTTTGACAAAATTCCGGAGCTCGATCGTCAGGGACGTCCGAAGATGTTCTATAGCCAACGTATCCATGACAAGTGCTATCGCCGCTCACACTTTGATGCAGGACAGTTTGTCGAATCATGGGACGATGAGTCTGCCCGTAAAGGATATTGTCTATACAAAGTCGGATGCAAAGGACCGACTACATATAACGCCTGCTCAACAACACGCTGGAATGAAGGAACCAGTTTCCCTATCCAGTCCGGTCATGGTTGTATCGGTTGCTCGGAAGACGGCTTCTGGGACAAGGGTTCTTTCTACGATCGCCTGACAGATATCAACCAGTTTGGCATTGAAGCCAATGCTGACGAGATTGGTGGTACTGCAGCTGTGATTACTGGTGCTGCAGTTGCAGCACATGCTGCTGTTTCTGCAATCAAGCGTGCCACACTGAAAAAAGATCCGGCACAAACAGAACATTGATACGCATTTATTGCGGCGGAAAAAATACATGCTGCGTGTCATATGCAATGCACGCAGATGAAACAAGGACAAGACATGGCAAATAATCAGGCACAGGCATTAAAGCCGAATGACAGTGGTCGTCGTATCGTTGTGGATCCGATCACACGTATTGAAGGACACTTGCGCGTAGAAGTGAATATCGATGCGAATAATGTCATCCGCAACGCGGTATCCACAGGAACGATGTGGCGTGGTCTGGAAGTCATTTTAAAAGGACGGGACCCCCGGGATGCATGGGCATTTGTGGAACGTATTTGTGGTGTGTGTACAGGGTGTCACGCATTGGCATCGGTACGTGCGGTAGAAGATGCGCTGGGTATAGAAATACCGAAAAATGCGTATCTGATTCGTGAAATGATGGCCAAGACATTGCAAGTGCATGATCATGCCGTGCATTTCTACCACTTACATGCATTAGACTGGGTCGATATCATTGCTGCATTGAAGGCTGATCCTAAAAAGACATCCGAATTGCAGCAAATGGTTTCACCATCGCATCCCATGTCTTCCCCGGGTTATTTCCGCGACATTCAAAACCGCGTTAAAAAGTTTGTCGAAAGTGGTCAATTAGGTCCTTTCAAAAACGGCTACTGGGGGAATGCATCCTATAAGCTGCCACCCGAAGCCAATTTAATGGCCTTGGCCCATTATCTGGAAGCACTCGATTTACAAAAAGAATGGGTAAAAATCCATACGATTTTTGGTGGTAAAAATCCACATCCGAATTATCTGGTCGGTGGTGTTCCTTGCGCCATTAATCTTGATGGTAATGGTGGTGCCGGTGCGCCATTGAATATGGAACGTCTGAATTTCGTCAAGGCCAGGATCGAAGAAGCGATCACGTTCTGTCGCGATGTCTATGTGCCTGATGTGCTGGCAATTGGTACGATTTATAAAGATGCCGGCTGGTTATATGGTGGTGGTTTGTCAGCGACCAATGTGATGGATTATGGCACGTATGCCAAAGTCAATCACGATAGCAGTACTAACCAGATACCCGGTGGTGCCATTTTGAATGGTAACTGGGATGAAATATTTCCTGTTGATCCACGCGATCCTGAACAAGTCCAAGAGTTTGTTGCCCACTCCTGGTATACCTATGCGGATGAGACAAAAGGTCTGCATCCATGGGACGGTGTTACAGAACCGAATTATGTTCTGGGTGCAAGAACAAAAGGCACACGTACAGCGATCGAACAGATTGACGAACAAGCGAAGTATTCATGGGTCAAGTCCCCACGCTGGCGTGGACATCCAATGGAAGTCGGTCCATTGGCGCGTTACATTCTTGGCTTTGCGCATGCCACAAAAAATCCTAACAATACGGGCGCGTCTCACATCAAGAATCAGATTGTGGAAGCGGCCTATGCGATTAATACCGGCATTCCGAAACAGCTGGGACTTAAAGAAACGGCTTATACCGCCAAACAGTTGTTGCCGACAACAATTGGCCGAACGTTGGCGCGTGCATTGGAAGCGCAGTATTGTGCAGAGATGATGCTGGACGATTTTAATGAAATGATTGCCAACATCAAAGCAGGTGATTCATCGACTGCCAATGTGGAAAAATGGGATCCTAAAAGCTGGCCTAAAGAAGCACAAGGGGTCGGCACTGTGGCAGCACCACGTGGTGCGCTGGGACACTGGATCAAGATTAAAGACGGCAAAATCGAAAATTATCAATGTGTGGTACCAAGTACGTGGAATGCCGGTCCACGCGACCCCAAAGGACAAATCGGTGCATTCGAAGCATCGTTGTTAAATACACCGATGTCCAATCCTGATCAACCACTGGAAATCTTGCGTACGTTGCATTCTTTCGATCCATGTATGGCATGTTCGACGCACATCATGAGTCCGGATGGTCAGGAAATGACAAAGGTCACAGTACGTTAACTGTAGTGTGACGCAACAGTACAGGAGGCAATATGACAGAAAAAAATACAATAGATGTGAGTGTTGACGATGACAGTCCAAAGTCACAGACAGAGTCTCTTCGATCAGTGTACGTCTACGAGGCACCTGTGCGAATCTGGCACTGGATCAATGTGTTGGCAATGATCGTGTTGATGGTGACAGGTTACTTTATTGGTAAACCGCTGCCAACCCAGCCAGGTGAAGCCAGCGCGAATTTCTTGATGGGATATATCCGGTTTGCACATTTTACAGCGGCTTATATTTTTTCGATCGGTATGCTGGCACGTATTTATTGGGCAATTGTTGGTAATCGCCATGCGCGTGAAATGTTCTGGGTGCCTATTTTCCGGGCGTATTACTGGAAAGGGCTTTGGTCGATGCTGAAATGGTATACGTTTTCACTATCAAAGCCGAACCGTTATCTGGGCCACAATCCGATGGCGCGTATGGCGATGTTTGGTTATTTTTTGATTGCGATATTTATGTTGTTCACCGGTTTTGCACTATATGCGGAAGGATCGCAACGTGGTTCATGGGCTGATACGGTATTTGGTTGGGTCATACCGTTAATGGGGCAATCGCAAGATGTGCATACCTGGCATCGACTCGGTATGTGGGCGATGGTTATCTTCACGATCATGCATATTTATTCTGCCATTCGCGAAGATATCATGGGGCGTGCCAGTGTTGTCAGCACAATGATTTCCGGCCACCGTACTTTCAAAGGATAAGCATTATGCATCATGTTGATTTTCCAAATGATGCACCTGCCATTTTAGTACTGGGTATTGGAAATGTGTTATGGGCAGATGAGGGTTTCGGTGTGCGCTGTGCAGAGATGTTGCAAAGACGTTTTGAATTTGCACCCAATGTGCAGTTAATCGATGGCGGAACTCAGGGGTTGTACTTGATCCAGCATGTACAGTCTGCAGATTATTTGCTGATTTTTGATGCGGTCGATTATGGCATGGCACCCGGTACATTAAAACTTGTGCAAAACGACGAAGTCCCAAAATATATGGGTGCCAAGAAAATGAGTTTGCATCAGACCGGTTTCCAGGAAGTCTTGGCATTGGCAGAGTTAACGGGGCGCTATCCGGAAAAGGTCGTATTGATTGGCTGTCAGCCGGAAGAAATTGAAGATTATGGTGGCAGTTTACGTTCCTTGATAAAAAAAGCGATCGAGCCAGCCTTGCAACAGGCCCTGGTTTTTTTACAGGCATGGGGAGCGGCGCCTGCCATCCGTACAACTCCGTTGTCGGAAGAAGAGGCCATTACCTTGCCCCATCTGGCACTGGAGCGTTACGAGGCACAGCGGCCATCCGAAGAAACCGCACCACGTATTGGTGACGAACGGTTTTTGCCGCGCGAGGTGGTACGACCATGTGTATAGGCATTCCCATGCAGGTTGAGGTTGTAGAAGACGGGTTTGTCGTATGTTACGGACGTGGTGAACGCCGACGTATATCGACGTTGTTGATTGGTGACTGTGTGCCTGGTGAGTGGTTGCTGACATTTATCGATGATGCGCGTGAAAAAATCGATGCGGTACGTGCAGGGGAAATCAATTCTGTACTGGATATGTTGGAAGGCGCACTTGGTGGAGGTGTGCAATCTGACGTAGTAGATTTTGTATTGCCATCAAGCATGAATGCCAACGAGCTTGCAAAACAACTGCATATTCACGATGCTGTATTGAATGAAAGACCGGTATGAATAATGACCTATCCATGTTGCAAACGCCTGCCCCCCATACGCTATCATTGACGCCGCCATTAATGCAACGCTTGGTCAATGAATTCGGTGCGTGCTGGGTTGACGAGAATACACTGGCATCCTTTTTACAACGCAGTGGGGATTATGTGTTGTTTATCGGTGGCGATCCGATCCGGTTTCCCGAATGTCTCGATGTCGCGGTCATCTTGCCGGAATTACAAAAACAATTTGGCGGGCGTTTCAATGTCGGTGTTGCACAGCGCAATAGTGAGGATGCGATTGCCAAACGTTATGGCGCAAACAGACGCCCATCATTGATTTTTTTACGTGACGGTCAATATGTGACAACAGTTGCAGGTATGCTGGACTGGGACGTTTATGTGCATGAGGTCGAGAAGGCATTAAGCGCACCTGTTTCAAGACCACCTACAATCGGTATTCCGTTGGTCTCGGCACAAGCCACCAATAATAGCTGTCATTGATACACCGCATTTAACCCGGGTGTATAAGCCCTATTCTGAGGAGACATACGGATGAAATCATTTCCGATACCGGTAGTTGGCATTGGGCCTGGCAGTCAAGTCGAAGACGAAGAGCTCAGTTATATGAGCATGCCGCAAGGTATGCAAACCTATCACTCCCCTATTCTTCCCGAGCTGGAAGTTATCTCGTCACTTAAAGCTGCACATAGTGTATTGCATGCTATACATCAGGCGGTTGTGCAAGTTGCTGCCGGCGCACAGCCGATGTCAGTCGATTTGTCACAACTGGATGTGGCCAATTTACAATTGGTCAATCAGGTGTTGGGAGAAGGAGAAGTCAGTGCCCGTGTCGAAGCACAGTATTCGATCCGGATTCAGGAGTCGGTATTTACTGGGGTTTGGCGCACCGTCATCAGCGATGGTGTGCAAGTGATTTCCGACCATATCGATATTGGGCGGATACCGCCAGTATTGACGCTGGCAGCCTTGCAAGGTGCCAAGCCTTTGGATAATGCGGTACTGCATATTCCCGAAGTATTGCCACCTGGAGTGATGAATGCACCATCGATTATTACCGAGTTAAATGACAAAATCGCGACATGGCAAGTCGGTATGCCGGCGC
Source organism: Betaproteobacteria bacterium (assembly GCA_015655165.1). Lineage (GTDB taxonomy): Bacteria > Pseudomonadota > Gammaproteobacteria > Burkholderiales > Burkholderiaceae_D > Herbaspirillum. The sequence continues at coordinate 5,644 of JAATFN010000104.1, forward strand.
ATGTGATCAATTTGACTTTGCTGCCTTTATCCGAAGAGGATGTGGGATTTCTCGAGCAACAATTGGCAGGTGGATCGGTGTTGATTTTGTCACGCGGATATGGAAATTGCCGCATTCTCAGTACGATCATTCCTAATTGCTGGCGTGTTGTTTATTACAATTCATCAGATTCTCTATTATTAAATACAATCGAAATTATCGATATTCCGGAAGTGGCTTGTGCCGCACAGGAAGATTTGGAAGATTCAAGCGAGCGACTGGCTGAAGTACTGGTATGGATGGAGGGAGAATGACCTCCGGTTTCGAGGGAAGCTATCTGGGCGATGTCAGTAAGATTGCACCAGAAACGCGGCTGGAATGTAAGATTTGCTGGTGGGTTTATGATCCACAACAGGGAGATCCTGTCTGGCAGATTCCTCCGGGTACACCGTTTTCAGCACTGCCGGAACACTGGCGTTGTCCGAATTGTGATGGTGCTGCGGATCAATTTATGATTTTATCTGCGGATGCATAATGTTGCTTGGGCACGATATCGCTATGTCATCATTGGAAGCACAAGTCCAGACTCTGGTGGAGGCATTTCGCGTAGTTGGCACGACACGTATGGCAGATGTACCGATTACCAATACGTTACTGGACGTTGCTGCAATTGATTTTGAGGTAACAACGGATGATACGGGTGCGAAAGCCGGGTACGGTATTTTATTGACACCCTGGTTCATGAATCTGATCTGGTTGCCTTTGGATGGACCAACAGTGCTGCCAATAGGCCAGACGACAGTTCGTTGCTTGGGTGAATCTGAATTTGAATTTATTGGTGCTTGCGAAGAACAATTCGGTCCCTATGAAATGTGCTCGCTGTTTTCTCCGATGTTCGAATTTGCCGATCAGGCAGCAGCTTGTGACACCGCACGCGAAATATTGCGACTGTTACGGTTGGTACCAGAGGACATGCCGGACGCGCACAGTGGCAGACGTGCATTTTTGTTCGGGCGTGCAAGGCCGCCGGTATGAATGCATCGCCACCACAATTTCTGCAAGCTGGTGAGCTGGTGTTTCGTCCTGGTGGCATACTGCCGACGATTACCAGTACACGCGCAGAACTTGCACAACAGCTGTTGCGTGGCAAACCTGCCGCACTGGCTTCCCGACAATTACCGCTTTTATATACATTGTGTGGATGTGCGCACGGATTGACGGCCGCCATTGCAGTTGATGTTGCCACCGGTGTACGTAACACGGTGACAGACAATGAATGTATTGCGATAGCGACAGAAACAGCGCGTGAACATGTACGCCGTATATGGCTCGACTGGCCCAGACTGATGGGGCCGGCATCAATGCCTGTATCGATTACCGCATTACGCGATTGTCCATTGTTGCATCGTGATGCAACAGGCAATATGCCAGATTCGTTTTTACATTGGATCACCGAACATGTGCTGGGAGAGGATGCTGATCAATGGTTGGTCGCCTGGGAAGATAATCCAGTGCAATGCATGACCAGATGGGTGTCACATGCAGATACACTGCCTGCAGTATTATTGGGCTCGGTAGCAAAACAGGCACAGTCGCAACACATCACAGCCGAACCTTTGCTGCCACATCGGGATATGCAAGCATTGTGGTTGTTGGCACAACACATTGTGGGGGATGACAATTTCTCGCAATTGCCTTCGGGTGACTGTCTATATGAAACAGGTGTGTGGACGCGTCTGGCACTGGCGGGGAAGCACTATGACGGCATGACAGATAGCTGGTTGCGTCTGGGAGCACGTATTGCCGAATTGGTACGTCTGGCAAGCGCCCCGCAAACAACATTGTCCATTGGTGCGCTTGCGTTGGGTCATGGTGAGGCAATTGCCTGGTGCGAGATGGCGCGTGGTTTGTTGATCCATCGTGTGCGCTTGCAAGATGATGTGAAGGGTGGCGCTTTAATGCAGATTGCCGACTATCGTATCGTGGCGCCGACAGAATGGAATTTCCATCCGTACGGTGTTGTAGCACAGATGCTGGCAACGTTGCCAAAGACAGATGCCGAAGAGACCGTGGCGCAAGTCGGTATTTTGGCAGCCGCATTTGATCCTTGTGTGAATTATCGTATTGGATGTGATCATGCATGAAGTCAGTCTGGCTGGCGGTATTTTAAAAATTGTCGAAGATGCGGCACAACGCGAGCAGTTTACCCGCGTGACCCGATTGCATCTGGAAGCAGGATCGTTGTCTGGCGTTGAAGTGCGCGCGCTGCGTTTTGCGCTGGAAACAATGGCGCCAGGGACTTGTCTGGAAAATGCGCAACTGGATATTGATACGCCGCCAGGACAAGGTTGGTGTATGCGTTGTGGTGTCGGCGTCGAACTGGTTTCGCGTGGCGACGCCTGTCCGCATTGCGGTGGTTATCAGATACAGCCGACATCGGGTACAGAATTGCGTGTCGTCGACATGATGGTAGAAGATGATTAAATATTAGCGGTTGTGTTGGCTGGTTGTTCGCAGTACCGTTAGGAAAATATAACAGGAGAGCAGGCATGTGTGTCGTGTGTGGATGTGGTGGCGGCAAGCCCCAGGATGTAAGAACAGAAAATTTCAGTTATGCGCGTGTTAGCGGACATACCCATAGTCTTGGGCATCATCACGATCATGCACACCATCATGATGACCACGTGCATGAGGTACCGCATCAAGACCATGTTGCAGTCGATAGCCATACTGGAGACTTGCACTATGGCGCCGGACAGGCAAAAGTGTCTGTACCGGGGATGAGCCAGTCACGCGCGATTCGCATCGAGCAAGATGTATTGGGTGCCAATAACCATCTGGCTGAACAAAACCGTACCCATTTTTTAGGACATGGCATTCTTGCATTGAATCTTGTTTCAAGTCCCGGTTCCGGCAAGACGACTTTGTTGTGTGCGACGATTACCGCGTTAAGACAACGCCAAGCCAGTTTGCCCGTGGCAGTGATCGAAGGTGACCAGCAAACCAGTCACGATGCCGATCGTATTCGTCAAACGGGTGCGCCTGCCATTCAGGTCAATACCGGCAAGGGATGCCATCTGGACGCGCAAATGGTGGGCGATGCGTTTGCAAGACTGCCGCTACATGCGCATGATGACAGACAACAAGAAGGCGGTATGCTTTTTATAGAAAATGTCGGTAATCTTGTCTGCCCTGCTGTCTGGGATTTGGGGGAAGCATCAAAGGTTGCGATCTTGTCGGTGACAGAAGGTGAAGATAAACCACTCAAATATCCCGACATGTTTGCTGCAGCTGACTTGATGATTGTCAATAAAACCGATCTGCTGCCGTATGTGCAGTTTGATGTGGCACGTTGTATTGCCTATGCACGTCGTGTGAATCCGGGTATTGCCGTGTTGCAGTTATCAGCGACAACCGGCGAAGGGATGTCGGCTTGGCTAGACTGGATTGACGGGGCATACAAACGGTTATTTGCCACACAGGAAACAGCACCGTCTCTGGAGCACAAAATTGCCGAACTGGAAGCGACGTTACGTCTCTTGAAAGCGCAAGCAGGTCAGGAAATGGCATGAGTGCAAACATGCCTACGGCAGCCATACTGGCTTGCGGCGCGTGGTTGAAGAACAGGGCTTGCCTGTTGCAGGAAGATCATATTGTCTGGACTGCGTTGCATGGTGACCTGGGTGAACCTGACAATTGTCTGGCGTTAGAGGCATCTGTGCATGAGTTGGTGGCACTATATGGGGCGGATATTGTGGCAGTGGCGCACGATTTGCATCCGGATTTCTTTAGTAGCAGGCTGGCGGTGGGTGTCGCACACGAATTGGGTGTGCCTGCCATTGCAGTACAGCATCATCATGCGCACATCGGTGTCATCATGGCCGAATATGGTCTGAGTGAGCCTGTCATTGGTCTGGCATTGGACGGTGTCGGGTTGGGTACGGATGGCGTGGCATGGGGTGGTGAATTGTTGTTTGTTGATGGGCCTGCATGGAAACGGTTAGGGCATTTGCAGACCTTGTCCTTGCCAGGTGGCGATACAGCAGCACGAGAGCCGTGGCGTATGGCTGCTGCCGTATTGCACACGTTGGGCCGCGCAGACGAAATTGTGCCGCGATTTGCCAAATGCGCTGGTCATGCTGCTGCATTAACAGTACAGACGATGCTCGAGCGCGGTATTCATTGTCCGCCAACTACCGGGGCTGGGCGCTGGTTTGATGCTGCGGCTGGTGCGTTGGGTCTGAGTGTGCGGCAAACGGTTGAAGCCGAAGCTGCCATTGCACTGGAGCGGTGTGCACAAGGTTGGATTGATGAATATGGTATGCCTGAAGTGACCGGCGCTGTCGTGATTGATGATGCGGGCAACCTGGACTTAAGAACGGTATTGGCGATGTTATTTGCTTGTGCGGACTGTGGTGATGCACAAGCAATTGCGCGTGGTGCTGCACAGTTTCATCTGGAACTGGCAGCGGGTCTGACGCAATGGGCTGCGAGCGCTGCACGACGCCATCATGTGTCGACGATTGCTTTGGGGGGTGGTTGTTTTTTCAACCGCATTATCCGTACCCATTTAACACAACAACTGACAGCACAAGGATTGCGTGTTTTGCTTCCAGCAACAGTTTCTTGCGGCGATGATGCGCTCGCATTGGGACAAGCCTGGGTTGCAAGTACACAATCAGGTGTCGTCAAACATCACACAAGCGAGGTCACACTATGTGTCTAGCCATCCCGGTACGGGTTGTTGAGGTATTGCCGAATCACCAGGCATATATTGATTTATCCGGCATTCGCAAACAGATTTCTACAGAGTTGTTAGACAGTGTCGCTGTTGGCGACTATGTGATTTTGCATGTCGGTTATGCGATCGGGAAACTGGATGCGGAAGAAGCGGCACGCACGTTGGCGATGTTTGGTGAAATTAATGCTGCGATAGAAACAAAAGCCGAAGAGGCAATACAATGAAATATATTGACGAATTTCGTGATGGCGACATTGCCAGAAAAATTGCCGGGCGTATTGCAGAAGAAGTCGATGTTGCACGTCAATACAGTTTTATGGAATTTTGCGGTGGACATACCCATGCCATTTCCAGATATGGGATTAGTGAATTGTTGCCTGCGAATGTCAGAATGATACACGGGCCAGGTTGTCCGGTCTGTGTGTTGCCGATCGGGCGCATTGATCTCGCATTGCATCTTGCGTTAGAACGCAATGTCATTGTTTGCACTTATGGCGACACAATGCGGGTGCCGGCTTCTGGCAGTATGTCGATGATCAAGGCA
>JAATFN010000385.1 GCA_015655165.1 Betaproteobacteria bacterium
CCTGTGCATAAGTCGACTTTTTACTCATACAAATACTAAATTTTTATCATTTTTCCACTGCAAACCGATGATCACAATCAGATCAGAACTAAATTGTTTCACGCACTTAATGTAATTTTTGAGATAAAGGCTTAACTATTGAATTTTTAACCATTTTTTAAGCTATCCACAATCTTTGTGGATAACTTTGTGAATAAGTACCTCTTGACAGCGCATGACCCAGTACCAACGCGGAATTCAATAATTTGCCCATTTCAAATGCAGAATTTAACTCTTTTAAAATCAATAGGTTATAAAACCAACTATTTAATACGAAAATATTTTATAAATTTTTTTGCGTTTCTTTATAAAAATATTTCTTGTGCATAAGTAACCTTTAATGCTAACTGTCAAATGAAAATTTACCTTGCATTTAAGAATCACTCTCATTTGTCCATTTTTCAAGGACTTAGCATCACTATCCACAATCTCTGTGGATAACTTTGTTGACAAGTCCATCTTGACAGCGCGCAAAGCCAGATAAAATGCAGCTCTCAATAGGTTGCCCAAATCCAGAGCAGTTTTTTAAACCTTTGGAATCAATGACTTAAAAAATCACTGTTTAGGTTTGTAAAATACCCACACAAATTTATTGTTATCAAATTAACCACAATGTTTGTGTATAAGTAGCACAGCGTTATCACCGACAAGGTTAGTGACGCATCTCTTGACTCATTTCGCGTACGGTCTCAACCAGTACGGTCACCGCATCAGGAGAGGTAAACTGGGAAATACCGTGGCCGAGATTAAAGACATGTCCGACACCCTCTTGTGGCCTCCCGAATGACGCCAGCACCTTACGCACTTCAGCACGGATTTGTTCATGTCCTGCGAACAGGACTAGCGGGTCAAGATTACCTTGTAAGGCTACTTTATGTCCAACACGTTCGCGTGCATGACCCAGATTAACGGTCCAGTCCACTCCTACAGCATCGACACCAATATCGGCAATCTCTTCCAGCCATAGGCCACCCCCTTTGGTAAAGGCAATCGCAGGAATCTTCACGCCGTCTTTGTCACGTTTTAACTGCCGTACAACCTCAGCCATATAACGTAACGAGAATGCCTGATAGACACCATCGGCCAACACACCACCCCAGGTATCAAAAATCATCACAGCTTGGGCGCCGGCATCGATTTGTGCATTCAAGTATGTCGCCACAGCAGTCGCATTTGTCTCCAAAATATGACGCATCAGGTCCGGACGCTGATACAGCATTGTTTTAACGGTTCTAAAGTCGTCAGAACCGCCGCCTTCGACCATATAGCATGCCAATGTCCATGGGCTCCCGGAAAAACCAATCAACGGTACACGCCCATCTAAAGCATGACGGATCTGTGTGACTGCTTTAAATACATAGTCCAGCGACCCCATATCCGGTGCCTGCAATGCCATCACCGCCTTCTCGTCACGCAAAGGACGCTCGAATTTGGGACCTTCGCCATCGGCAAAATACAAACCCAGACCCATTGCATCTGGCACAGTCAGGATATCGGAGAATAAAATTGCAGCGTCCAGCTGATAACGCTCAAGTGGTTGCAGTGTGACTTCGGTTGCATAATCGGGATTGGTAGCAAGCCCCAGAAATGAACCTGCCCTGGCACGTGTGGCACGGTACTCAGGCAAATAACGCCCAGCCTGGCGCATCATCCATATCGGCGTGTATTCTGTCGGTTGACGCAATAACGCACGTAAGAACGTGTCGTTTTTCAGAGATGGAAATTGTGCCATGTGCCCTACGTAATCTGTCGGTAAACGTCTATTATCGCATTGTATCTGGCTGAGTTCACCCTTAACGCACCAATCTTCGGGATTTAATGATTAGGGCACACCCTATATCAATACACGTACAATTTGCCGTGCCCACACGATAGCCCCCATTTCCGATGGATGATACCCATCTCTGGCCATCAAATTCGTATCGTCAGTATCAATACGTACAGGTGCATACACAACGTCACTCATGCCTGCAACAAGCTTTGCTGCGGCCGCATCCAGCACCTTTGCTTTCATGCCCAGCACGCGGTTAAGCGGCCAGGGCAACGATGGAAACATGCCCATTTCAGGCACTGATGCCACGACAATGACATCCGGGTGCAATCTTGTGCGCACTTCGGCAATCAGGCGACGTAACGCGTTGCTGTAACGCTGTGCACTATGAAATGCTGTCGTATCATTCACACCAAAGCCGATCAATACAATATCGACTTTGCGTGGTAACACTGTGGGAATGAGTGTATCGATCGCGCCTTCTATCGTGGCCCCATTTTTACCGTAGGCTTGCCAGGCGACAGGGCAATGCATTTTCTGGGATAGCAGGCGTGCAAACTGCGCGGTAATTGCCTGATCTTGAGTAGCAACACCAACACCTGCGACGGGTGACTCGCCAACTCCGACAATTTGTACACACAAAGACGGGTCTTCAGCCGTTGCCAAAGAATGCCCATCTGCAGTCATGACACCAGAACGTGCTCCCAATGCTTCAGGCAAACGTGGCGTATAACGACGTGTACGCTTACCCTGCCATAATAGAATAGGAAACAAAGCTATTGCAACTATGTCAGGAAACCAGTTTCGCATCGCCATTTTCCCGTTCTGTTCACGTGATTTACAAGACGCCGTGTAACCGCCCTGCCCCGACTTCGACTTTAGTACACAAATCCATGATGACAACTAATCCGGCAGCGCGTGCAGTTGCTGCAGCACGTTCATTGATAATGCCTATTTGCATCCAGAGACATGTCGCACCGATACGGATGGCTTCTTCGGCAACAGGTGGCATCTCCGAAGCTTTTCTGAAGCAATCAACAATATCAATATGAAGATGCTTCGCTTTTAGTGCGTCTGACGCCTCAGTCAGACTTGCATAACAATGCTCTTCCAGAATGTCTTGACCGGCGTAAGCTGGATTGACACCAATAATGCGGTAACCATATTCCTGCAAAAACCGGGCAACCTGATAACTTGGACGATCCTCCCGGTTAGATAGCCCCACAACAGCAATGATTTTTTTAGGTATTTTCACAGTAATCCCGTTATGGTTTAAGTTACTGCAAACACAATAGCAAAGGACTATTGTGCGCCTTATGTGACTATATAAGCAAAAAGGCAGCCGAAGCTGCCTTTTTGCTTTTTACAACAATTTAAACTGTCATTACCGGGTTTTACGCAATTTCTGAATAGCAGCCAACTGTGCAACTGCCACAGCCAACTCTGCTTGCGCAGTAGCGTAATCGATCTTGGATTCGCGATTCACCAATGCTTCCTCAGCCAGTTTCTTGGCTTCCTCGGCTTTCGCTTCATCCAGATCGACGCCACGGATCGCTGTGTCTGCCAATACAGTAACCCGATGTGGTTGTACTTCGAGTAAGCCGCCAGCCACAAACACGAGTTCTTCGTGTGACTGACCTGCCACCTTGATACGTACAGCGCCAGGTTTAATGCGTGTGATCAATGGCGTGTGTCGAGGATAAATCCCCAGTTCGCCCGATTCACCCGGCAACGCGACGAACTCCGCCTCGCCAGAAAAAATTTCTTCTTCTGCAGAGACTACGTCAACGTGAATAGTATTTGCCATGTCGTTTCCTATCCGATGGGTCACTGAGGTTACCCGCAGTGACCGACCTAGAATTAGTTAATTTTCTTGGCTTTTTCGATTGCTTCCTCGATCGTGCCAACCATGTAGAACGCTTGTTCTGGCAAGTGATCGAGTTCACCGGAAGCGATCATCTTGAAGCCTTTGATCGTATCTTTC
>JAATFN010000272.1 GCA_015655165.1 Betaproteobacteria bacterium
CGACAACACGTGGTGTGTATACGATTGATCTGACTTTGCCGTTTTCTCGTTTTAGTACGAATGCTGATAAGGCCTATGGTTTTATTTTGCAACGTGGGAAGCAACAAGTCACAGCTGCGTTAAAAGAAGGTGTATTGCCACAACGGTTTTTTACCTTATTGGGCAATTCCGATCCACAAGCCATGCGTGAGCATGCTGTATTGCGTCACCAGATTGCCGAACGTGTTTTGCAGCAGTCACCATCGGCGTTGTTTGATTTTGTGCTGGGAGACCGCCCAGTCGAACAGTAATTGATGCGATTAATCCCCGACGTGTCGGCATTTTGTTGGCGCTTCGGGGGTTTTTCTATGAAGATAAGGCAAGTCAGGTAATATAACCCGGAGAATAGGCGGCTGTGCAATGCAGCACCGGTCTTTCAAGGGCCCATAGTATGGGGACAATGCATGGAAGTATGAGTTTGTGAGCACATTTGGTATCTTGCCCGAATTTATCATCTAAAATGTGGGCATGCATACTATTCAAATCGATACGAAATCCTTGCCGGTCGAAGAGTCGTCCCGTTCACTGCAAAGCTACTTCAAATCAACGGTGTCCCCTGAAGATGTCGAGCAGGTTTTTATCTTAAAGCAAGCACAGTTGCTGTTTCAGGGATTTACTGCTTTGTTTCATGGTGGTGGCAACGGTGTATTGGTACGTTTTCTCGTGTTACGCGAGTTGGTTGCCGATGTTTCTTCATCGCAGTTGTCGCGTGCCGAAATCAACCAGAAGCTCGCCTATCTGGACGAAGACAGTCTGGAAACAGTATTGTCGCGTTTGCGTTCGCATCATTTGCTGCTCTGGGATGCCGCTAAAAGCGTATATCGTGTTACCCCGTTAGCACGCAGTATCCTGGCTGCCATTGATAGTTTATTGTTGTCCGGCACAGCCGATGATGCCGACATGGGCTATTTGTTGTCACAAGTAGCGGGTGCGCATGCAGTAGGCGGCATTACCGCGGAACAACTGCAGCATTTGCTGGGACGATTGAACGAACTGACGGAAGAGTTTCGTGATGCGATTGCATCTGGCTCCGAGTTTCGTTTGCGACTGGCACAAGAGAAATGGCATAGTGCGTGTGACTGGGTCGAAAAAGGCTCGACAATTATCCGGGCGATTACAGCTGACACACTTGCCGATGCGCAGACACATCGTGCTGCACAAGCCATTGGACGTGCACAGAGTACCTTGCTCAATATGCAAGGCATGTTCTCACGGGCATTAAACCAGATTGAGCGACAACGTGTGCATCTTGGGCAATCTGGATTATCGACAACAGATATCAAGTCCTGGTTGCTGGCGCAAACCGATCTGGCCGCATTGGCCACGGGCGCGATTGTCGCGCCTGTCAAACCGTTGTTTGTTACGCCGGCAGAAATGATCGATGTGGCTGAAACCGAGTTGCTGGCAGACCGGATCCCGACAATCGATATGTCTTTGCCCACAGGGGAATATGCCCGTGTGAGTGTGAAGGAAACAACAACACAGGCACCCGAACTCGATGCATGGTTGCATTGTCTGGATGAACTGGTCGGGACAATGCAACATGCCGTTTCTGTTGACACGGTATTGTTGCCAACGACCTTTGCAGTGGCTTCTTACCGCGCGTCGTTGTTGCCCTTGCTGGGTGACGAAAGCGAGGCCGCACTGCAAGGCGCTACAGCAGCCATGGCACGCTTGCCGCTGGAGTTTATGCCACAAGATGCGCTGGTAGCCGTGGATGACCCGCATGTGGCAGTAATGTCGGCGGGCACGTTAACACCTATTACAATTATTGAGATAAATACGAAAAATGAGTGACGATGCACAAACGCTTATTGCGAGATTATTGACGCATCAAACTTTGTTGCGTAAAGACAAATTGGTAAAACGGGCATTATCCGACGAGGTATTTCGCAGAGAAATCGATGAACGTTTAGCCTCATGCGGTATGAAGTTGCTTGATAATGTCTATGCAGATCATGTCACATTGGGATTAACACGTGAGGTTGAACCCAAGGTGTTTGGGGATCGTGATGTCTGGCAAAACAACAATATCGGTTTGGCACGTGATGGCGTGGCATTACTGGTTGTCTTGTGGGCATTGATTATCTTGCCAAAACGCGAGCGTCAGGCGGCGCATCAGCAGGTCAAGGAAGATCAGGACGATATGTTTGGCGGCGATAAGCCATTGCCTACAGCAGAAGAGGCATCAATGGGCTTGTCTTATCGGGCGTTGCTTGCGGATTTTGGGGAAAAGCTGGGTAAAAAGACACGCATGGATATGAATCTGGGATTACTGGCACGTTTTGGTTTTATCGAACGACGAGGCGACATGATCTGTGAAGGACCGTTACTGGATCTGTTAATGGATACCGATGTATTGAAAGAGCGTGTCGTCAATGGTGCATTAAACGATATCTTGAAGCAGGAGCGTGAGTTGGCCGCAGCACAAGATACCGTTCCATTAACAACAGAATAGGCATTATGTTTCATATCAAATCGTTAGAGCTTGTCCATTGGGATTATTGGCAACGGATTAAAAATATTCCGTTAGATGCGAAGATTATTACCATCGCAGGACAGAATGGTTCCGGAAAAACGACGCTGTTAGATGCATTGCGTACGTTGTTCGGACTTGAGTGTTCGATGAAGCGCTCCTACAAGGATTATGCACGGCATTCCAAACAGCAGGTTGTGTGGTTGCGTGCGGTTGTTGATAACAAAAACGTTGGCAGGCAGTTGTCGAACAGGCCCTTTAGAAGTTCGGGTTTTTTTAGTGAGGAAGAGGTTACCCTGTTTTGCCAGATCCAGAAAAATGGTGGCGACTGGAAACGCCAATACCTGATGCGTGGTGGCGTCGTCGAGATTGAAGATGTCGGGGAAGCATCCGATTGGTTGGGCCTGGAAAATTATCGTAAACGTTTGGCCAATGCCGGATTGTCTCCTGCAATGGCCAAGGTGTTGGCCTTGGAGCAGGGCGAAACCGATAAGCTGTGTGAATATTCACCACGTCAGTTGTTGGACCTGGTGTTTCAGGTATTTGGCGATAAAGAAGTGCTGGATGCGTATGATGAAGCGAAAAGACATCAGCGCGATACAGAACAGGAACTGCAACGCTTTGAAACAGAGTTGAGTGCTTACCAGACCAATCTGGAAGTGCTCAAATTGCGTGTCGCCAATTATCACCAATGGGAACACCTGAATAAAGAAAAGCGGGACTTGCAGGAAGAGATCTTGCCAACGATGCAGTTTCATGAGGCGCGCGAGAAGTCGATGGCGACAAGTACGCGGCTTGGTGATGAACGTGCACGCCTGACTTTGCAGGAAGAACAACTTTCTGCGAAACGACATGATTTGGGATTGGTAGCTACCCAGCTTTCACAAGCGACAGATGTGGAACAAGCGCTGGAAAAAGAGCATACAGCGTTAAGTACTGCATTGGCAGAAATCAACAAGCAATTAAAACCTGTCGAGTCG
>JAATFN010000120.1 GCA_015655165.1 Betaproteobacteria bacterium
GCAAAGCGTAAATAAGTCGCGTCCAGACCGGTGCGTTTGGACGACACCGAACGCGACATGTACATGCCGATTAAAGCATCAGGGGTAAAATCGTACGCTGTTTCTTCCCGTGTTTCCCGGATGGCAGCGTCAATTAAGGACTCGCCTTCATCCAGATGGCCGGCAGGCTGATTCAAGCGCAGACCGTCGGCACTTTCCTCTTCAACCATCAAAAAACGACCATCCTGACAGACTACAGCAGCGACTGTAACTGAAGGTTTCCAGATGTCGGACATAAAATCTCCAAAGAAGTCATCATTTTACAGCGTCAGGCAAAATCATTCAGGATAGAAGGCAGTCAAAAGTCGAAAAATGCGTGTAATATCCGCAATGCAATTGTAAAGTTGCTAAAATTCCGGACTTGGTACCTAGTACCCAAGTCTTGGTATGACATACATAACGATAGGAGTTCGAATGAGGTTAGGTATCCCCGTCGAAAGTCGGGAGGGTGAAACACGTGTTGCTGCAACTCCCGAAACAGTCAAGAAACTAATCGCAGCCAAACACGAAGTGGTGGTGGAAACAGGTGCGGGCATCAAGTCAAGTGTGACAGACGAAGCGTTTGTCGCCGCTGGCGCCAAGATTGTGACTGCAGCAGAAGTGTATGCGGCAGATGCGGTGTTGAAAGTACGCGCTCCGAACGAACAGGAACGTGCACAGATGAAGTCGGGCACGGTTGTGGTCGGTATGTTGAATCCATTTGATACAGATAATACTGTAGCGATGTCTCAAGCGGGCATTACGGCATTTGCTCTGGAAGCAGCACCCCGTACGACGCGTGCGCAATCGATGGACGTGTTGTCCTCGCAAGCAAATATTGCCGGCTACAAAGCGGTATTGCTGGCAGCGAACACCTATCAGCGCTTTATGCCGATGTTGATGACAGCAGCAGGTACCGTCAAAGCCGCACGTATTTTGATTATGGGTGCCGGTGTTGCGGGTTTGCAGGCAATTGCCACAGCCAAACGTCTGGGCGCTGTGATTGAAGCGTCCGATGTACGTCCTGCCGTCAAAGAGCAAATCGAATCGCTGGGGGCGAAATTCCTTGATGTACCATTTGTCACCGACGAAGAAAAATAAATTGCACAGGGTGTGGGTTGTTATGCACGTCCGATGCCGGCAGACTGGATGCGTCGTCAGGCAGAACTGGTCCATGAACGTGCCAAGCAAGCCGACATCATCATTACAACAGCGTTGATTCCTGGTCGTAAAGCACCGGTGTTGATCAGTGAAGAAACTGTCAAGGCAATGAAGCCGGGTTCTGTCATTTTAGATATGGCCGTGGATCAAGGTGGTAACTGCCCATTGTCCGAACCCGGTAAAACAGTCATCAAGCATGGTGTACATATTATTGGCGAAGGTAATCTGGCAGCGTTAGTCGCAGCGGATGCATCGGCATTGTATGCGCGTAATGTGCTGGATTTCTTGAAGCTGATTGTGGACGCTGAAGGCAAATTGGTTATTAACCGCGAAGACGACATTGTTGCAGCAACATTGTTATGCAGCGGTGGCGAAGTGCTGCGCAAATAAAATAGGTAATAGGAGTAGTTATGCAACGAGTAATGCTGCGCGCGAAAATCCATCGTTCGACTGTGACGCAATGTGATCTGAATTATGAAGGATCTTGTGGCATTGACGAAGATTTGCTGGATGCAGCCGATATTCGCGAATTCGAAAAAATCGAATTGTACAATGTCAATAATGGTGCCCGTTTTACCACCTACGCCATCCGTGGCAAGCGCGGAACCGGTGAAATCGCCTTGAATGGTGCAGCAGCGCGCTGTGCACATTTGGGGGATTTGCTGATCATCTGCACTTACGCCCATATGACAGAGGAAGAGATTGCCCAATACAAACAAAAAATCGTGTTTGTCGATAAACACAATCACATCACAAGTACCAAGCCTGACGGCCACGTAAAAATGAACGAAGGTAGTTAAAACGTTGCCTTCAGTTAGAGGAAAACATCATGGAAATCAGTCTTACCATTCTTAATCTCATTATCTTTGTGTTGGCTATTTATGTCGGCTACCACGTTGTCTGGACAGTCACACCGGCATTACATACGCCGTTGATGGCGGTGACTAACGCGATTTCTGCAATCGTCATTATTGGTGCGATGTTGGCTGCCGGTCTGACAGAAGGGTTGACCGGACAAATTGCCGGTACACTGGCAGTGATATTGGCTGCAGTGAATGTTTTTGGTGGTTTTCTGGTCACACAGCGCATGCTGGAAATGTTCAGAAAGAAAGAGCCTAAAGTAAAATCAGACAAGGCAGGGGCATAAAACATGAGTATGAATTTAGTGACATTGTTATACCTCCTCGCATCTGTGTGTTTTATTCAGGCGTTAAAAGGTTTGTCCCATCCATCGACGGCACGTCGCGGTAATACTTTTGGTATTGTCGGGATGGGAATCGCTTTGTTAACGACGATCGCATTGATCGTCAAGTTAAAGGGTGAAGCGACAGATGGTGGTTTGGGCTATACCTTGTTGATTGGTGGTATTGTTGTCGGTGGTTCGATCGGTGCATTTTTGGCCAAGCGTGTCGAAATGACAAAGATGCCTGAACTGGTTGCAGCGATGCATTCGTTAATCGGACTGGCAGCAGTGTGTATCGCTGTGGCAGCAGTCTCAGAACCTTGGGCATTCAATATTGCAGCACACGGTGAAAGTCTGCCAGTCGGTAACCGTATTGAATTGTTCATTGGTACATTTGTCGGTGCGATTACATTCTCCGGTTCGGTGATTGCATTTGGTAAATTGTCAGGTAAATACAAATTCCGTCTGTTTCAAGGCACACCGGTCAGTTTCCCTGGTCAACATATCTTGAATCTGATACTTGCGATTGCAATGATAGGTTTCGGTATTGCATTTGTCATGACGCAACACTGGACACCATTTATCATCATGGCGGCAATTGCATTCGTTCTGGGTGTGTTGATCATCATCCCGATCGGTGGCGCTGACATGCCGGTGGTTGTGTCGATGTTAAATAGCTATTCGGGGTGGGCCGCAGCCGGTATCGGTTTCTCGTTGAACAACGCGATGTTGATTATCGCAGGCTCTCTGGTAGGTTCGTCCGGTGCGATTTTGTCTTACATCATGTGTAAGGCAATGAACCGTTCGTTCTTCAGTGTGATTTTAGGTGGTTTCGGCGGTGAGGCTAGTAGTGCGGCAGCAGGCGGATCCAAAGAACAACGCAGTGTCAAATCCGGTTCTGCCGACGATGCGGCATTTTTGTTGAGCAATGCAGAAACCGTGATCATTGTGCCAGGCTATGGTTTGGCAGTCGCACGCGCACAACATGCATTGAAAGAGTTGACAACCAAGTTGACACACAATGGTGTGACAGTAAAGTACGCCATTCATCCGGTCGCAGGTCGTATGCCAGGGCACATGAACGTACTGCTGGCAGAAGCGGAAGTGCCCTATGATCAGGTGTTCGAGATGGAAGACATCAACAACGAATTTAGCCAGGCTGATGTCGTACTGGTGTTGGGTGCCAATGACGTTGTGAATCCGGCAGCCAAA
>JAATFN010000186.1 GCA_015655165.1 Betaproteobacteria bacterium
ATTGCCATTGGTCACCCCTTGGGTGCATCAGGCGCACGCCTGGTCACAACAGCGTTACATCAACTGGAACATATCAATGGCCGGTATGCCCTGTGTACGATGTGTATCGGTGTCGGTCAAGCCGTTGCAATCGTCATCGAAAGAATAGGCTAGCAAGTGGCTCATATCAGGCACAAACTACGGTAGCTTGTGCCTATCCTCCTTGCTGGTCCTTATACCTACTTGGGCATAATGAAGCCTAGTCACCATTAAAAAATGGTGAAAACAAGGTTTTACCGTTATTTTCTAACAAAAATCGCATGTAAAAAGAATATAAACCATTATTTTTTGCATAAGCAAATTAGAAATGTATCGTTCGTCATTCCCGGTTTTCTTGATATATTTTTTTACAATTCGCTGTCACCTGTATTTTTGCTGTGCATAGCCTAATAAAAATCACGCTTACCGGAGAAAACCGCATGTTCAAGAAATTGTCGCTGGCAATTGCCAGTACTGTCCTGTTATCAAGCTTTGCACAAGCACAGCAAGCCCCTATTTTGAATGCGTCATATGATGTCGCACGCGAACTCTTTGCCGTCATCAATCCGAAATTCCAGGAGCACTGGAAAAAACAAACCGGTGAAGACATCAAGATCGATCAATCGTTTGCAGGTACATCGCGTCAGGCACAAGACATTATCCAGGGTAAAAAAGTCGATACAGTGACATTTAACCAGGTTACAGACGTCGATATTCTGGCTAAACGCGGTCTCATCAAAAAAGACTGGCAAAAGGCTTTCCCGAACAACAGCTCACCTTATTACAGCACAATTGGCTTCTTGGTCCGTAAAGGCAACCCGAAAAACATCAAATCCTGGGAAGACCTGACACGCGACGACGTCAAACTGGTCTTTCCGAATCCGAAGACATCCGGTAACGCACGCTACACCTATCTGGGTGCATGGTTATATGCCAACGAGAAGTTCAAAGGCGACGAAGCTAAAATCAAGCAATTCGTCGGTAAAGTACTACATAACGTGACCAACTTCCCGACAGGCGGCCGTGGTGCGACCGTTGCATTTGCCTCTAACGGTCAAGGCGATGTGTTATTGACCTTCGAATCCGAAGTCATCAACATTGCCAAAAGCGATGAATTCAAAGCAGGTGGCTTTGAAGTGATCATTCCTGAAGTGTCCGTATTGGCTGAATTCCCTGTTGCAGTCGTTGACAAGGTTGTCGATGAAAAAGGCACACGTAAAGTCGCAACGGCCTATCTCGACTACGAATATTCCCGTGAAATACAGTTGGTCCTGTCGACATTCAACTTGCGCGTTAACCACCCTGACCTGAAAAAAGTCATTGCCGACCGTTTTGCCAAAGTCCGCTTGATCGACCCGACCAAAGTGCTGGGTGACTGGGACAAGATCCAGCAAACACATTTTGCTTCTGGCGCAACCCTGGATCAGTTACTCGCAAATCGTTAATTGACTCCCAAAACGGCACCAATTCTGTTATAAGGATTGGTGCCGTTTTTCTATTTACACAAGCAAGACACCCCGATAGCGTATCATGACACCATCCCTTCGATTTTTTCGCAGCAATCCTGTCTTACCGGGCTTTGGACTCAGTTTCGGCTTTTCCACCCTGTATATCAGTCTGGTCATCCTGATTCCATTATCGGCATTATTGGTCTACGTCAGCGGGATGAGCTGGTCACAGTACTGGTTGGCGATCACCGATATACGTGTTTTACTCAGCTATAAAGCCACCCTGCTTGGCGCACTTTACTCGACGATTGCCGTGACCATCATCGGCTTTATTCTGGCATGGATTATTTCGCGCTATGACTTTCCTGGTCGCCGCTTAATCGATGCCTTGGTCGATCTGCCGTTTGCCCTGCCGACATCCGTCGCAGGCCTGACATTATCAGCATTGTTTGTGGAGACCGGCGCATTGGGCCAATGGTTCGCACCATTCGGCATCAAAATTTCCTATGCATTCCCGGGTCTTGTCATTGCCATGACCTTTACCAGCTTGCCCTTTATTGTGCGCTCGGTGCAACCCGTTCTCGAAGACATGGAAGCTGAACTGGAAGAAGCGGCAACGACACTCGGAGCACGTAAATGGACAGTGTTCCAGAAAATCATTTTTCCGACACTGGTGCCTGCATTAATTACCGGTTCGTCACAGGCATTCATCCGTAGTCTGGGCGAATTTGGTGCCGTCATTATGATTGCCGGGAATATCCCGTTCAAAACAGAAGTCACATCGCTGATGATTTTTGTACGCTTGCAGGAATTCAATTACCCTGCTGCTGCTGCGATTGCATCAGTGGTACTGATCGCTTCCTTATTGCTTTTATTCTTGCTGCAAATTGTCCAGTCACGTTTTTTGGCAAGATAATAAGGAATAACCATGTCCAATAAATTAAAACGCCCTCGCGAACCCCACCAGATTTTTCTGGTCGTACTCGGTATGCTGTTGACTGTCCTGGTCTTGATCGTGCCACTTGTACTCATATTTTCCAAAGCATTAAGCGGTGGCTGGGAACTGTTACTCAGTAATCTCAGTGAAGATTTCATGCTGCATGCAATCGGCTTAACATTGCTTGCCACCTTCATTACAGTACCCTTGAATCTGGTCTTCGGTATCCTGATGGCATGGTGTGTCACACGCTATGACTTTTGGGGGCGCCGGTTACTGATGACGTTAATCGATATTCCTTATGCCACATCACCTGTTGTGGCAGGTCTGTGTTATCTGGTGGTCTATGGTCTGGAAAGCCGTTTTGGCCAGTGGCTGTATGACAGGAACATTCAATTGATGTTTGCCTGGCCAGGTATCGTCATGGTCACGATCTTTGTTACTTCACCCTATATCGCCCGTATTCTGATTCCCCTCATGCAGGTGCAAAGCACTGAAGAAGAAATTGCCGCATTGTCTTTAGGTGCAAAAGGCTGGCAAATCTTTTCGCGTGTCACCTTGCCCAATATCAAATGGGCATTGTTATATGGTGTTGTCATTACCAATGCTCGTGCAGTAGGAGAATTCGGTGCTGTCTCGGTTGTGTCGGGAACGATCATGAATCAGACACTGACATTACCTTTACTGGTTGACCAGTTGAATAACGATTACAAAACAGCTGCCGCGTTTACAGCTGCCGCATTACTGGCATGTATGGCACTGTTAACACTAATCCTTAAAACGTTTATGGAGTGGCGTCAGGAGCGCGTTAACCACAGTGACAATACTACTGCGGATATATCTGCCTGAGGATTATCCCGGCAACAAAGCATTGACACCGTTCAGTGCTTTGTTGTACCTGGCAGCATAGTCAATACATGGCACAATACATATCCATGCTATTTATACCGTCACACCATGCAACTGATCTGGTTTAGAACCGATTTACGCGTTAACGACAATACAGCGCTGCTTGCTGCTGCAGAAAACGGCTTAGTAGTTGGGCTATATATTTTCACACCGGAGCAATGGCAACTGCATGATGATGCC
>JAATFN010000102.1 GCA_015655165.1 Betaproteobacteria bacterium
ACCGATAATGATGATCATGTTGATGTTAAAGGTAGTGACAAACTGCTGTCTGCAATTAAGACAATTGTGGTTGCCGATTTGGTGATGAGTATCGATAACGTCATCGCGATAGCAGGTGCTGCAGAGCAAGCTGGCGAGCACCAGTTCATATTGATCGTGTTCGGTATTTTAGTCAGTATCCCCATTATTGTCTGGGGTAGCACGCTGGTGCTGAAACTCATGGAACGCTTCCCGATTATTATTACGCTGGGGGCGGCATTGCTTGGTTATCTGGCAGGCGGCATGATTACAACCGATACGATCGTCGTACCTTGGTTAAGCCAGCATTTCTCTGCGGAATCTTTACATTTCATGGGCTTTAGTATCCCTGGCATTATTGGCGCTATTCTGGTGGTTGCCATCGGAAAGTTGCTGCAAAAAAAGGGTAAGGCAACCCACGTATGATAAGTGTTAATTTTTTGTGACAGTAGCGGCAAGAAGTCATAAAAGATAGTTCACAAAATGACAATCGCCACCTATGATGGGAACATTCGTAGGTGGCGATTGTCTGTTTTGTATTTGTGAATATCGAGGAACGGTTGTTGTTCCTAGTTAATCTTTAATGGGGAAACAAGATGAAAGCAATGACGCTGATGAAACAACTAGTTCAACGCGGGTTCACGTTAATCGAATTGATGATCGTAATTGCGATCATCGGTATTCTAGCGGCAATTGCCATACCGCAATATCAGGATTACACCGCACGTGCTCAGGTGGGTGAGGCATTTAGTTTGCTTGATGGCGCTAAAATAGCTTTTCTGGATAACTTATCTGTCTCGGGTACGAGCTGCCCTAGTAATACTAATGCACAAGGCAATGGTGCAAATCCACTGCCACAGGCAACTGCATTAAGTGGACGTTATATCGAAAGTATTTCTTTTGGTGGTGAGTACAATAAAGAATCTGCAGACGGACGTGGTTGTGAGGCAACCGCCAAATTCAAGTCCAGCAATATCGCCGGACCATTGGCAGGCCAATCGATCAAATTCGTTGTTCAAGCTACGGGAGGTTCGGTGTCGTTTGTCTGTGTGAAAGGCACTGGTACGACAGTACCTGCCCGTTTGTTGCCAAACACATGCGTGAATCCTGATGAAGTTGCTACTGGCGCGGCCAAGAACAGTTAATGATTGTGTCGGGTCGTGCCAGACAAAAGCCGGTCATTTTTGTTGACCGGTTTTTTTTTAATAAAGCATACTGTTTATCTGCTATTGGGTTCGGCGCGGGTGATATGACATAAGCCGTCATACCTGTGTATAGTATGGGTGTCGTTTTACTTTTTTCTCATTCCATGTCTGGCTCTTTTCTGGAAAAAAAATTCTTTGATCTGAAACGGTGGCAGCGCTTTCTAATTAGTGCTATCGCTGTGATGTGCATTGCTGCGCCTATTGCAACGAGTTCATACGCAATTCAGGATTTACCGACATTGGGGGACGCCGATCGCGAAGGGTTGACACCTGTCGTTGAACGACGTTTGGGCGAGCGTATCATGCGTGATATCCGCCGTGATATGGACTATCTTGATGATGTTGCTGTCACCGAATATATGAATAATTTCGGGCAGAGTTTAATTGCCATTCGCCCTGAAGTACGGGGTGAGGCCGGCTATGATTTTTTCTTTTTCGTGATCAAGAATCCTGTCTTGAATGCATTTGCCCTGCCAGGGGGATTTATTGGTGTGCATAGTGGCCTGATCATGGCAGCACAAACCGAATCCGAATTGGCATCAGTGTTAGCACATGAAATCGGTCACGTTGCCCAACGGCACATTGCCCGTATGTTGGGGCAGCAAAAACAAAATTCGATGATCCAGTTGGCAAGCATGGTACTTGGTGCATTGACTGCACGTGCCAGTAGCGATGGTGCGATGGCTGCCATGATGGGTGGCGCCGGCTATGCGATGCAGCGGCAATTGAATTTTAGCCGGGACGCCGAACGTGAAGCAGATCGAGTCGGCTTACAAATGTTAACCGACGGTGGCTTTGAAACTTCTGGTATGGTGGCTTTTTTTGGGCGTTTACAAAACGCATCACGTAACTACAGTAATAACATTCCTTCCTATCTTTTGACGCATCCACTGACGACTGAACGTATCGCAGATATCGAGGCACGTATTCGTGGGCAGCGCTATAAGCAGTATATCGACAATGTCGATTTCCAGTTTGTGCGTGCGCGTATACGTGTTCTACAAGACAATTCGGTACAAGGTTTGCGTGAGACAAAAGCTTATTTTGAAAACCAGTTTACCAATAACATGCAGACGCAGCAGGCTGCCGCCAAATTCGGGCTGGCGTTTGTCGCTTATCAACAAGGTGTGTTTGAAGAGGCTGCGAACCAGTTACAGGAAGCATATCGTTTGTTGCCAAATGCAAAACAAAGTTTGTTGATGAGAGATCTCGATATCGATATCAAATTGGCGCGTAAACAAAACGATTCTGCAGTGACAACGGCAGACGCGGCGCGCAAACAATTTCCTTTGTCGCGCTTGATGGCATATCAGTATGCGACGACCTTGCTTGAAGCGAAACAATATGCACCGGCATTGACCTTTTTACGTGATCAGGGGCAGCTCTATCGCACCGATGTCATTATTCAGCATTTGCTGGCCAAAGTGTATGAGGCACAAGGTAAACGTGCGCTTTTACATATGACTTTGGCAGAATCATATGTGTTGTCCGGTAGTTTACCCAGTGCAATCGAGCAACTCGATATTGCCAGAAAATCAGATGACGCGACATTCTATGAGCATTCTGTGATTGATGCCCGCGAGCGTGAGTTGAAAGAACGCTGGTTGGCAGAACAACAAGAAATGAAAGATCTTTCTTAACGTAATGCGCGTGGTGTGTTGTTAAAGCCGAAGTGTTCTGCGGGACGTTTAATGAGGCGTTGCAACTTTATTGCCGGTTGATTTGGTGGCGTCAGTATGATGTTTTCCGGGAGGCTTGTATCTTCCAGCCATGCGAGCAAATAGGCATCATCGACGATGTGACCATCGACGGCAAGCATGTCAAGACACAATGCCATATCCTGGTCTTTCACAGCAGCAACCATGTTGTTAGTCACAAGAAACAAGGTGCCAGACGACGTTATCCAGGCGCTGGTGAGATCCTCCAATGTTTCATTGGTCTGTACAACAAAGCCATGTACGGGATCTGTGTGGGCAATAAACGGGGCGATGGCCAGATCGACATAGACACGTTGAGGCCCATTCTTAAAATACCAATTTCCTGCATCGTCATGTGTATAGTTACGATGAATAAAATCAACTAGGGCGCGATGGGTAATTTTGTCGCCGGGCAGATTGTGCGCTTGCACCGATTCGTCGCGCATACGCCACGCACCACGGCCATCTAAAGCTAGCCAGCCATAGCAATGGGGAACATTGGGCCACTTGCGCATTGCCTGTTTGACGATGTCATCCATTGTGTACTTTTAATGTTGCTCCAGAAATGCCAGCATTTTATATGGTAGCCAGCATAGCTTGCCAGGCAGTGTACCTGTGACGAAGCCGACATGCCCGCCTTGTTTCGGATAGTCCAGTGTGACAGATAAAGAGGCAGTTTGTGGGAGATATTTTTTGGGTAAGAATGGATCGTTTTGTGCATTTAATATCAGCGTCGGTACGGTAATATCATGCAAAACATGTTTTGCACTCGCGTTGTACCAGTAGTCTTCGGTATTGAGATAACCATGTAATGGTGCTGTCACAATGTTATCGAACGTATACAGATCGCGCGCTTTGAGCATAGCTTCACGATCAAATAGGCCAGGAAATTGTGCGAGTTTTAGCAGGCTCTTTTTACGCATGGTACGCAAAAAAGAATAGGCATAGACCGTATTAAACCCTTTGCCTAATGCCATGCCACCGGCTGTCAGATCCATGGGTGCGGAAATGGCACATGCACCATGAATGAAATCAGCCTGATGTTGGGATTGGCCAAGCCAGCACAATAAGGCATTACCGCCCAAAGAGACACCGCTGGCATAAAAATGGCTTGATTGTTTCACATTGCGGTGACTTGCCAGCCGGTGCAAGATCCAGTCGATTTCGGTTGCATCGCCCGAATGATAAAAGCGGGGGGCGATATTGATTTCTCCTGAGCAGCCACGAAAGTGTGGTACGGCCCCAGACCAACCTCGTGCGTGGAGTTCTGCCATCAGTGCGCGTGCATAGTGGCTGTTTGAGGAGCCTTCTAAACCGTGGAACAGTACAACAAAAGGTCGGCCAGGCTGACCATCCACAAAGTCCACATCGATAAAATCGTGATCGGGTGTTGTCCACCGTTCACGCCGGAAAACAACTTCCGGCTTGCTGATGCATTTGGCTGGATAAATGGTCTGTAAGTGACCACCTGGAA
>JAATFN010000233.1 GCA_015655165.1 Betaproteobacteria bacterium
ACACCATCGATATCGGCCACAAGCGTTGAATAACCTGTTTGATTGGATTGGTTACGCGAAGCGGCAACTGCCTGGTCATACGTTGATTGTGCCGCTTGATAAGCTGTTTCTTTCGCGTCCAGTGTCGCTTGATTCACAAAATTCTTTTGCTGAAGCTCCCGGTAACGATACAATTCCGCCAGCGCCAAATCCCGGCTACTCAATGCAGACTTCAACGCTGCCTCGCTTTGACGCTGCGCAAGTTGCAAGTCTTGCGCATCAAGCTGCATCAATACCTGACCTTTTTTGACGATACTTCCGACATCGACTTTACGTATAATGATTTTGCCGCCAACACGAAAGCCTAGTTTGGATTCGACACGCGGCAATACCTCGCCGGGAAATTCGGCAATCATATCGGCATGATCAACCGAAATAGTCATTGCCTTGACCAGACGGACATCTTCTGTGACCGGTATTTCTTTTGAACACCCGGACAACAGAAATACAGCAACAAACAATCCGCCAGTACCTGTTATTTTGAATTGTTGATACCGTGTTCTAAAAAAGGAAGAACAAGACATTATCTTCGATGCGACCACGTTTTTCCTTTATGATATATGAGGTTGATTAACCTGAATCATTATAGTCAGGTATACCAATATTTGAACACCCCTACTGTGACCATTACACCATGGCAGTCGCCCATTACGAAAATTTCCCTGTAGCCTCTGTTTTATTACCGGCGCCCCTACGTCCAGCAGTAAAAGCGATCTATGCATTCGCACGCAGTGCCGATGATATTGCAGACGAAGGCGATGCATCCTCAGATAAACGCTTGGCAGCCCTGAATAAGTACGAAATGGAGCTCGATGCCATTGCCGAGGGGCAAATAGCCGTCACTCCGCTTTTTAGGGACTTGCAAGCCGTCATTATCCAATATCAACTGCCAATGGCACCTTTCAAGGATTTACTCTCAGCATTCAAACAGGATGTTGTAACAACGCGTTACGAGGATCATCGCCAAGTACTGGATTATTGCAGCCGCTCTGCCAACCCGGTTGGCACATTGATGCTGCATCTGTATCAAGCAGCAAATCAGGAAAATCTGCACGATTCGGATTCGATCTGTTCTGCATTGCAGTTGACCAATTTCTTGCAGGATGTAGCCATTGACTGGGATAAGGAGCGTATCTATCTACCGCAGAAAGATATGCGTGAATTCGGGGTACACCCGTCCCACATAGCCCGGCAGACCAAAGAACCAGTATGGGGACACTTGATGCAATACGAAATCAACCGGTGCAGGCAATTGATGTTGTCTGGGGCGCCATTGGCAGGACGCCTGTCAGGACGTATCGGCTGGGAATTGCGCTTGGTCATACAAGGTGGATTGCGTATTTTGGAGCGTATAGAACAGGTCAATGGCGATGTATTCAGAAAACGGCCCAAGCTGGGGCCGGTTGACTGGGTCATTATTGCTTGGCGCGCCTGTACAAGTCGTATTTACCACTAAGCCCCTTGTTGCCACAAGACACTGCGCAGCACAGTATGTTGTATCGTCGATTTTTAACCCCATAATGCGCTGCGGCATTGCTCTTGGAAGCGCAGTCAGTTAGCATTACGGCTAATTCTCATCGGGTCTAGCCCGCTCTTACTGATTTTACTCATGTCCCCAGACGAATACTGCCAGCAAAAAGCGGCCCAAAGCGGTTCGAGCTTTTATTACAGCTTTTTGTTTTTGCCTGTCGAACGTCGCCGTGCGATCACGGCACTGTATGCATTTTGTCGTGAAGTCGATGATACGGTCGACGAAATTGCTGATGCGGATATCGCACGTGCCAAATTGATGTGGTGGCGTAAAGAAGTCCTTGCCATGTATCAAGGACAACCAACGCATCCTGTCACACTGTCGCTGCATCCACACATTGGCATTTACAATCTGGAACAAGTCCACATGGAAGCCATCATCGATGGCATGGAAATGGACTTGAACCAGACACGCTATCTGGATTATATTGCACTACAGCGCTACTGCTGGCATGTTGCCAGTGTCGTCGGCATTCTGTCTTCACGTATTTTTGGTGCGAGTCATCCACATACGCAGCAATATGCAGAAAAGCTTGGACTGGCTTTCCAGTTAACCAACATCATTCGCGACGTTGGTGAAGATGCACAAAAGGGCCGGATTTATCTACCGATTAACGAATTGCAACAATTCGGTGTCAGCGCAGCGGATATACTGAATGCCCGCCATACAGATAATTTTGAACATCTGATGCGCTTTCAAGTGGAGCGTACGCAGCAACTCTATGATGAAGCACTGGCATTACTGCCCAAAGAGGACCGTCGTAGCCAACGCCCTGGTTTGATGATGGCGGCAATTTACCGCACATTGTTAACAGAAATTGCACGTGATGGCTTCCATGTATTGAAGCAACGCATCACATTAACCCCGATCCGCAAGTTATGGCTTGCCTGGAAAACCTATATCCGTAGCTGAATTGGCCATTATTTTAGCCAGTTCAAGGTACCAAGTACGACACACTCATTTATGAAATCACGTTCCATTCTGGCAGTGCTTAGCGTTATTATATTTGCCGCCTACATTATCTTTAATCCTTCGTTCACCCAGAAATCGGTACATCTGGGTAAAGACCGTTTTTATACCTATGTCGACAATGTCGCGCACCAATTTCATAGCAGATCGCATGAATATGAATATCATCTGCTGGCAATCAATACAGACGGTACACAGAAACTATTTACGTTAACAGTCGATGAAGAGTTGCACCCGCGTAGCTATCTGCGCTTATATATCAATGGCAAAAGCCAGGTCACCGACTGGGAAGAAATCAGGCGGGAAACACTCCCGAGCAAATTAACAGAACAATTAAACCAACTATGACAACACCGGCACATCACCGTCGTCACATTGCAGTAATCGGTGGCGGCTGGGCCGGTCATGCTGCAGCTGTCACACTCGCCAAACAAGGTTGTCAGGTCAGTGTCTATGAGGCATCACGTACTACAGGCGGACGCGCACGTAGCATCACATTTGCACCTGTCAAACATCTCCCGCCTGTCACACTCGACAATGGTCAGCACATCTTGCTGGGGGCTTACACCACCACCTTCTCGTTATTAAAAACAGTCGGTATTGCAAGCCAAGATGCTTTTTTGCGCTTACCGCTGCAAATGTGTTATCCATCGCACACAGGCATACAGTTTGAAGCCCCCCGCTTACCTGCACCATGGCATCTGGCCATCGCCTTATGGCGTGCACAAGGATTATCCGGTTCGGACAAAATGGCATTGATGCGATTTTTTACCAGTGCACGCTGGATGAAATGGACACTCTATGATGATTGTACGGTTACCGAATTACTTGAACGTTTTGATCAAACGGATCACATCATCCGACTTTTGTGGGCGCCACTGTGTGTCGCAGCATTAAATACACCGATTCACGCCGCGTCAGCGCAATTGTTTTTACATGTACTGCGTGACAGTCTTGGCGCAAAACGATCTGCATCGGATATGCTCATGCCACGCATGGATTTGTCTGCCCTGTTTCCCGATGCAGCTGCACGCTTTATTACAACGCATGGCGGCGCGGTTTATTGCGGCACAGCTGTCGACAGCATATTGCCTGCAGACAATGCTGCATTGCGTTGGGACTTATTCAATAAAGAAGGATCACACTTGTCTCAAGTCGATGGTCTTGTCATTGCCACACCACCCGAGTCGGCGGCACAATTACTCGATGGCAAAATCGATACCACACCACTACGCGCATTCGACTATGAACCGATTACGACGTGTTATTTACAGTATACGCAAAACATCAGACTCGACCGTGCCTTTTATGCATTGGCAACTGATGAGGCAACCCGTTCATGGGGGCAGTTTGTATTTGATCGCGCACAAATGACGGTCGATACACACCACACACCGCAAGATGGTTTATTGGCCGTTATTATTAGTGCCGCTTCGCACGCGATCGAACAAGGACATGCAGTATTGGCTGATGATGTGGCACGTCAACTGGCAACGGTATTCCAACAAGAAAAATTACTGAATCCGCTGTGGACTAAAATCATTTCCGAAAAACGTGCAACCTTTGCAGCCACACCTGGTTTGCTGCGCCCGCCTAACGCGACTGCGATTGCCAATGTTGTGTTAGCTGGCGACTACACGGCAAGCGACTATCCGGCAACACTCGAGAGTGCAATGCGTAGCGGTAAAGATGCTGCCAACATACTTTTGCAAACACGTTAGCAATACTGCTGGCACAAAGCAATGTTGCCTGCCCTGACGACCAAGCCGATATATTGTATGATTTTATCTTCTTGACGAACATACATAACGCCAATCCCATTTCGGTACATAAAGGTCAAACCATGAACACATCTGAGCAGTTGCTTGCCCGACTCGGCATCCGGTTTCCTGTTATTCAGGCACCAATGGCAGGTGTGGCCACGCCCCATCTGGCCGCAGCAGTCTCCAACGCTGGTGGACTAGGTTCATTGGGCATTGGTGCGAGTTCCCCCACCCAGTCCAGACAAATGATCGAACAGACACGTGCCTTGACGGCGCACCCTTTCAATGTCAACGTTTTTTGTCATGCCCGGCCCAAGCGTGATCAAACACGCGAAACTGCATGGTTAGCTTATCTCGCGCCACTCTTTGCCGAGGTCGAGGCACAACCGCCAGCCTCCCTCGATGAAATCTACAAGACGTTCCTTGAAGACGACGAGACATTCAAGCTACTACTTGAACTGCGCCCGGCCGTCGTCAGCTTTCATTTTGGACTTCCTGCAACCGACCGTATCCAGGCATTACGAGAGGCTGGTATCTATACGCTGGCAACTGCGACCAACCTGCATGAAGCCACATTAATCGAACAGGCAGGCGTTGATGCGATCGTAGCCCAAGGCATCGAGGCAGGTGGACATCGTGGTATGTTTGTGCCGGAGGCCACTGATGAAGGTCTCAAGACTGCAGCGCTCATCCGGATATTGGCCAAGCAAACCAGACTGCCAGTGATTGCGGCTGGCGGCATCATGGATGGACAAGACATCAAGGCCATGCTGGACCTTGGTGCGGCGGCAGCGCAACTTGGTACTGCATTCATCCTGTGTCCCGAGTCGGCCGCTAATGCGAGCTATCGTGCCAACCTCAAGAGCGAGCGTGCTGCAACAACACGACTGACCAGTGTGCTATCGGGGCGACCTGCGCGCGGCATTGTCAACGAATTCATTACGTTTGGTGAAGCGTCAGGCGCACCAATGCCTGCGGCTTATCCTGTGGCCTATGATGCAGCCAAACAGTTAAATGCGGCAGCGAGCAAACTTGATCATCATGAATTCGCCGCACAGTGGGCCGGACAAGAGGCACGACGTGCACGTGAACTACCTGCTGCGCAACTTGTGCTTGATTTGGCTGCGGAGTTGGCCGCCTAAGCGCTAAGCATCCTGTTTGATGCAAAATTTGGCACAAAAAACTCGGGGCAGTCTGTGCACAGACTACCCCGAACGCCTTACAACTTCTCAGATTACAGTTTCTCAGAAGAGAATCGGCAAATTACTTACCTTTGCATCCTTGCAGACCTAATGGTCCCAATACTGTACATGCGATATCGCGTGCATTTTGTGCAAAATCAATAGAGTATCCAGTGCCGCCTTTACTGGAGACTGAATAGGCATTTTCCATAGAAATTTTAGCTTCATCCGAATTAGCTGCAAAAACAGATACAGATGTCATCATCAATACGCTTGCTGCCAATGTGCTCAAAGTTTTCTTCATAGTAATTCTCCTAAGTTTATTACTAAAACGAGGCAGACCGGAATTAGTACTACCTCACGCACTTCGACACCTGGCTAAAAGAATTGGTTGCGCCGGATTACAAACAGTATCCTTTGTATAGTTTTGCAATATT
Organism: Betaproteobacteria bacterium; assembly: GCA_015655165.1. Taxonomy (GTDB): domain Bacteria; phylum Pseudomonadota; class Gammaproteobacteria; order Burkholderiales; family Burkholderiaceae_D; genus Herbaspirillum. The sequence goes on from JAATFN010000233.1 coordinate 5,921, forward strand.
TGTACTCTTTATTTGTATAAAGTCCGGCATATTCGTACAATAGTCGACTTTGATCAGTATTATTTCCCAGTACAGCAATGTGTACATCAACAAATCACGATGCAGTGAGGCGACTTTATCTAATACCGATCCCAATTATTCTTCGCATTGATACGCAATAACCGTACAGACGAGCGGCATCTCGTCCTGCACAGTTCAAAGAAAAATACAGTCATCCACCATTTACCCACATTCTATATTTACGGAGAAAACAACCATGGCCGTCATCACCTGCGTCGAAGATTTGCGCATTTTGGCAAAGAAACGGGTGCCCAAAGCATTTTACGACTATGCTGATAGTGGCTCGTACACAGAAAGCACCTATCACGCTAACAGTACCGATCTGGCTGATATCAAATTACGCCAGCGCGTGGCATTAAACGTCGACAACCGTTCCACCAAAACAACCATGGTCGGTCAGGAAGTCGCGATGCCTGTCGCCATTGCACCAACAGGCTTAACCGGCATGCAATGGGCGAATGGCGAAATGCTAGGCGCGATTGCCGCTGAAAAATTCGGTATCCCGTTTACGCTATCGACAATGAGTATCTGTTCGATCGAAGATGTCGCCAGCGTGACTAAAAAACCGTTCTGGTTCCAGCTCTATGTCATGCGTGACCGCGGCTTTGTCAAGTCGTTGATCGAACGTGCAAAAGCTGCAAAATGCTCTGCACTGGTACTCACTTTGGACTTGCAAATTCTTGGACAACGTCATAAAGATATTAAAAACGGCATGACTGTCCCCCCAAAGATGACCATTACCAACATTCTCGATCTGATGTCCAAACCAGGTTGGGCCATACGCGCATTGTCCGGTCGCAAGACATTTGGCAACTTGGCCGGGCACATCAAAGGTGCGGACTCGGTCATTTCTTTATCCCAATGGACTGCCAGCAAGTTCGATCCAACCTTAAGCTGGGATGACGTGGCGTGGATTAAAGAACAATGGGGTGGCAAACTGATTTTAAAAGGCATTCTGGATGTCGAAGATGCCAAGCTGGCAGTGCAAACCGGTGCCGATGCAATCATCGTGAGCAATCACGGCGGTCGTCAGTTAGATAGTGCCGTCTCTTCAATTGAAGCATTGCCTGAAATTGCTGCAGCCGTTGGCGACAAGGTCGAAGTCTGGTTCGACGGCGGTATTCGTACAGGTCAGGACGTATTAAAAGCCGTTGCACTAGGCGCCAAAGGTACCCTGATCGGTCGCGCATTCCTGTATGGTTTGGGGGCAATGGGAGAAGCCGGTGTCACAAAAGCACTGGAAATCATCCATAAGGAAATGGATATCAGCATGGCATTGAGCGGCATTAGTTCGATTAATGCCGTATCACGCGATATCCTCGTGCCACATACTGTGCCAGGCGCAAAAAAATAGTAGTTCATTACGATATGCCACACAAAATCCCGGTTTATTCCGGGATTTTTTATTTATATGCTGGTAAATTCTGATATATCCTATAAAAACAATCTAATGACTGGATACAGATTATCACATTAATGACTATATCAACGTCGAGGACTGCGCGTAAAATCAGTACCAATCGC
>JAATFN010000139.1 GCA_015655165.1 Betaproteobacteria bacterium
AGGTGCAAATCTCATGAAGAAAATGACACTGTTTTAACGTAATGGTCTTGTTTTTATTGGCAGGAATTTTTTCTGGTTATTGGGACCGTTATTGCTTTTAAGCTTGGCGATGTTCGAACCTAAAATGATTTCGCAACGCAATTTGCTGAATATCCTGAGACAAAGCAGTTATATGGTTATTTTTGCAACGGCACAAATGCTGGTTATTCTGATTCGTGGTTTTGATTTGTCTTTGGGATCGTGTGTATCGATGGTCAGCGTGGTATGTGCCATATCCATGACAGCATTTCCAGGCGTGGAAGCTATTTCTGCTCCAATGTTAACGATGATCGGGATTATTGCTGGTTTGTCTGCCGGAGCTGTGCTGGGTGCTTTTAATGGGTTTTGTACTGCCAAATTGGCGGTGAATCCTTTTATTGTCACATTGGGAACGATGAGCGTTGCGTTTGGTATTGCATCCATCGTATCAGATGGGCGTCCGGTTTTTGGCTTACCGGATCCTTTTTATAACCTATTGTATGAAGCCGAGTTGTTTGGCATAGGTATACCGGTCTGGATTACGGGGGTTATATGTGCCGGGGTGCATTTTCTGCTGACAAGAACCGTTTATGGCAGATATCTCTATCTGATCGGTAGTAATGCACAAGCTGCTGCTGTTTCGGGTATTCCCGTGCAACGTATCGTCTGGATCACATATGTCATTGCTTCTGTCATTGTTGCAATTGGCGCGTTAATGCTCACAGGTCGTACCGGTTCAGGGGAACCCAATATGGGAAGCAATTTGCTGCTACCAAGTATTGCTGCGGCTGTTGTCGGTGGACTGAGCTTACAAGGTGGTATTGGCGGTGTTGGTAATGCTGTCATGGGCGCTTTTTTCATTGCAGTACTCTCCAACGGCATGAATATGGTGCAAGTCAATGGTTATCTACAAGAAATCATTCTTGGTATCGTCATTCTCCTGGCGTTATTAACCGATCGGTTTCGTGTCACAACACGTTAATTATCTGATTGGATGATGATTAAAGAAACGGATGTCTATGCAAGGCAAGGATTTGGTACAGAACGGTCAATTCTGTTCAGCTACCGCAGCAGTAAAAAGCATTGTGTGATGCCACATTAAAACAGCCAGAGAAAATGGATATTTTCTCTGGCTGTCAATCACTGGCAATTGGCGTATTACTTTTTCAGATTGTCAGGTAATGCAAAAGCAATAATATAATCACCTTTGTCCGGTAAATAGCTGGCGCCACCGGCAGATATGACAACATATTGTTTACCTGTTTCAGGAGAAACATAGATCAATGGGGCAGCGACAGCACCCACTGGCAAACGGCCACGCCACAGTTCCTTACCTGTTGCAGAATCCATTGCACGCAAGTAGTAGTCTTGTGTGCCGGCATAAAAGACCAGGCCAGAAGCTGTCGATGTCGGACCACCCAAAGTCGGCATGCCCAGTGGAATATGCATGTGTGTCTTGATTCCTAGAGGACCACTGTCTTCAACAGAACCCATTGGCACTTGCCAGACCAGTTTTTTGCTGTTTAAGTCAATGGCACTCAACGTACCGAATGGCGGGTTATTACATGGTACGCCAAGTGGCGACAACATCATGTCGACGGTGATACCACCATAAGGACCGGCACTTTGGGGACGCATTGTACCAACACCAGATGGAACTTCGTCCTTAGATTGACGATAGCGTGCAGCTTTATCTCTGGTAATTAATGCCATCTTGATCGGCATTTCAATGTTATTGACAAACATCATGCCTGTTGATTCATCAATAGAAATACCGCCCCAGTTCATGCCGCCTAAAACCCCAGGCCATAATATATATGGTTGTTCTGTTGGTGGTGTGAAGTCTCCTGCATAATTCGCTTTTTTGAAGTCAATCCGGCACCAGAGCTGGTCAAATGTACTAACACCCCACATACGTTTTTCTGACAAAGGTTGGGCTCCGATGATTGGCATGTCAACGGAATAAGGTTGTGTTTTTGACATATGCTCACCTTGTGCTGCAGGTGAGGTTGGTACTGGTTTTTCTACAACAGAAGAAATGGGTTCTCCAGTGCGACGATCCAAAATGAAAATCTGACCACGCTTCGTAGTTTGTACCAGTGCAGGTACTTTTTCCCCTTTTTCATTCTTCAAATGGAAGAGGGTAGGCTGAGAAGGAACATCGTAATCCCAGACATCATGATGCGTCGTTTGGAAAATCCATTTTGTTTTTCCGGTAGAGGCATCAATGGCGACAATAGAAGAACCAAATTTTTCCTTAAGCGCACTTCTGTCACCAGCCCAGTAGTCTGGTGGACCATTGCCTGTTGGCAGATAGATCAAGTTCAGTTCTTTATCGAAACTTGGTGTTGCCCAGACATTTGGTGTACTTAATGTATATGTCTTACCTTCTTCAGGCGCTTTTGTATTGTCTGGATTACCGACATCCCATGCCCAAGTTAAGGAGCCATCACGGACATCAAATGCCCTGACAACACCTGAAGGTTCATGCTCTTCCACATCCCATACCCAACCACCAATGATCGCGGTGTGTCCCATGGTGACTGGGGTAGAAGTAGGGTGGTAGAAATTGCTGTTGTCTGTTGGACCCATACCTGCTTTCAGGTCAACAAAACCATCCTTGCCAAAGTTTTTGCATACTTCACCTGTATGCGCATCCAAGGTGAACAATCTTGCATCGGCAGTCGCTACGACAATGCGTTGCTGGCAGTGTTGTTTGTCGTCGGAAGTCTTCTTGGGAACAGATACATCTTTTGTTTCGTCATAGTAGCCAACACCCCGGCATGAGACGTGTTGTGCTGTTTTGACATTCGGATCATATTTCCAGATAGGCTTGCCTGTATCACCATTTAATGCCGTAATAATGTTAAGTGGTGTACAAGAATAGAGGACATTCCCGATCTGTATGGGTGTATTTTGATCCACCCCGGCATCAGAACCTGTTGTCCTTCTCCCTGTACGATAGGTCCATGCAACTTCTAATTGTCCAACGTTGTCGGGTGTGATTTGCGTAAACGGCGCAAAACGTGTACCACCCGAATTACGGCCATAGAATTCCCAATTTGCATTGTTGTCTTCAGTAACGGATGCCAACTGTGGATCTTTTTCTAGCGCAACTGGATTGGAAATAATGCCATGTGGCTTAAAGGCTGAACCCAAGGTGGCTAATAATGCCAATAAAACGACAAAGCCAGCGATATTGCTAACCTTGTATGATCGGTTTTCCTGACTGTCTTGCAATGTCGGGACCAGCCATAAACTCAGCATAAAAATAATGGCTGGCACGACAAGACGAGGTACTAATTGCCAGAAATCGATCTGTACTTCGTACAAGGCCCAGATACAGGTCAAGACGAATGTCGCTAGCGATAGCCACAATCCGATTTTTTTTCTCAAGCCAAATAAAATGGCAATTACTATATAGGCTAAACCGGCGATGATGTAATAGCTTGAACCGCCTAATTTGATTAGTTCGATGCCGCCCACGACCATGTAAATGGCTGTTACTGCGACTAGCAGTATAAAAATAATTCTAAACAGGTTAAAAAAACCTGTTTTTTTATTTCCAGGGGGGCTTGAATCAACTGAAGTGACCATTGTTTCCTCTAACATAAAATTTCTTGAATGACTGTCATCAATACGCTTTATGGGCGATTTACCATTCAGGAACATTTTGCCTCATAGGCATTAGCTCCCAAAGGGCGACAAATCAACTACTTTTACAACTAGAGGAAATCTATCACGTCGGCTTATTGCGCTCATTCCTATTAAAAGTAACAATTTGTTATTTTTAAGCACTGATGCACTACTGTAGTGCGAGTAATATGGGTTCACAATGAGTCTGCATTGAAACAGCTGATGTTACTAAGATGGACTAGTTAATAGCAGTTGTTGTTCAAGGCGTACTTTATCGATTCTCACAGATTGAAGTTCTTGATTTTGCGCGGTGATCTGTTGTTTCAGGGATTCTATTACAGACAAGAGTTGCGGTTGCCCGTTACGTAATATTGCCAATTCCTTTTGGGTTTCCAGTAGCGTATCAGCAGTGAGCTCATGCCGATTGCTTAATTCAACAGCTAGGGCTGTCTGCGTGTTCAAGTGTTGCGCGAGTTTCGTATGCGTATCTTGTAATTGCTCATACTTGGTATGTATGGATCGCAATTGCTCAACGGTCGATTGTAGCGATGTAATTTGCTGTATTTGCGAGGAAATTGTGCTATCTCGTGCTGTTACTTGTTGACGTGCTTGCGTCAAGTCTGCTGTTAACAGGTTGTTTGCATGTTCGTAATGGCGTCGTTCTTCACCCCGGCTCGTTGCTGTCGCCTCCTGATAGTGCTCGAACTGGACACGTGTTTGTTGTAATTGCTGCTGGAGTCCTTTGACTTCTTCTTGTCGATCGTTCAGCCGTAACTGCATGCCATTTATATCGGCCTGTAATCTGGCCATGTCTATTTTTGCATTATTGTGCGCACTATCAAGGCTTGCATACGCAGCTTCCTGTTTTGCAAGCACTGCTTGTAACGCTTCAATGTCAACTTTACGCGCGTCGGATATGCCTTGTACATGCTGCAATTGGGCTTCCAGCTTGGCGCAGATAGCACTCATTTCTGCTTGCATAGCGACTATTTGCTCGTTTGCATCTTGCTGTGCTTGGTCATATAGGTGCCTGACTGCTGCGACCAATTCTGCCGGCAAGCCGCTTTGGGCTTCCGGTACAACACCTTCATGTTCTGCTTTCCAGCGCTTTAATAATGGGGCAATCGTACTTTTACTGCCAGTGTTGCCCAGTGCTTCGCGCACTTTATCCACTGTCGGGTTTTCACCTTGTTCCGCAAGTCTGTTTGCCGTTGCGACCACTTGGGAGTAGAGGATTCCTGCGCGTGCCATGCTAATTCCTTGACAAAATAATATATTACGTATTACGTAATATTACCTTAAATAATTGTTTAATTTTAATATTTATATGAAAATATAACCATTGATAATGTTTGTTATCGTGTGTTATAACCTCATCAAATCGATCATACATCTGTACTAACGTTACACCGTACGAATTTACCTTTTTACCAATGCCAAACTCATCTGCACGACCTAAAACACGCATAAAAGTCATGCCAGTAAATCCGGGAGAAGCGATGACACCTGCGTTAATGACGCAGCACCGGGTGTTTCTGGCGGCAGCCACATCGGACAATACACGTCGCACTTATCAATCTGCGATAAGGCATTTCACCGATTGGGGCGGGTTATTACCATGTGATGAAGCAATGATCATCCGATACTTAATGGATTTTGCAGCCACATTGAATCCCCGTACATTGGCCTTACGGTTAACAGCACTGTCACAATGGCATATCCAACAAGGGTTCGCCGATTGCACTACGACGGCAACCGTACGAAAAACCTTGGCCGGCATTATACGACTTCATGGAACTCCCAAGAAAAAAGCCAAAGCCTTGCCGGTTGAAGATCTGCAAGCCATTGTGCGCTGTATTGCACAAAATCAGTCATTAAAAGCCATCCGTGACAATGCCTTGTTACAGCTGGGATTTTTTGGGGGATTTAGGCGTAGCGAGCTGGTTCGACTCACTGTTAACGATCTTGTCTGGGCGTCTCAAGGCTTGACCATTACATTAGTCAGATCCAAAACCGATCAACAAGGACAGGGGATTACCAAAGCCATCCCGTATGGGAAAGGCTTGTGTTGTCCGGTAACAGCGTTACGGCGGTGGCTCGCTGCTGCCGACATTACAGACGGCGCTGTATTTAGAGCGATTAACCAATGGGAGCAAGTCAGCAGCAAGGCATTACATGCTTCCAGCGTGAATACGGTCCTGTCATATTGGGCACAGCAAGCCAAGCTATTGTATGTGCCAGCGTTATCCAGCCACAGTTTACGTCGGGGAATGGCCACCAGCGCCTACCGGGCCGGTGCTGACATCAGACAAATCAAAAAGCAGGGTGGTTGGCGCCATGATGGCACCGTGCAAGGATATATCGAGGAAGCCGGGTTGTTTGAAGAAAATGCGGCAGGCGTTTTATTAAAAGAATAAGCATTGCCTCCCGCAAATCATGTGACTGACAAGTCATGCAATGATCAGGAGGATCCTTGTGTCCAAAGAATGCCTAACGTAAAAACATGACTGCGAATTTTCCTCATACAAATCATCATCTATTTGAATTGCCTGTTTGCAGCGCGTAAGGCATTTAAGACACTCTCCAAGGCAATGCCAGGGCTTTCCTCTTTCCAGACCATACCGATTTCTGCAACATTTCTCACTTCGGGCAGTAGCAGGGGCAATTGTGATAACAAATGCATCGATTGGTAGTAATTAGCAAAATTAGTCGATAAAACACCAAGACAATCCGTATTGTTGAAGATAGTCTGGTTGGCAGTAAACGATGCCGACTCGAGCCAGATACTGGGCAAGGCTATTTTTTTTCTAGTGAAGGTTGCTTCGATTGCTATGCGTAATGCTGTTCCCGGTGGCGGCATGATCCATGGATAATTTGCCGCATCTTGCCAGCTTACTGCCTGTTTTTCCATTAAAGGATGTTGGGCGCCACAGACAATCGAATAGGTTTCACTAAAAAGTGCTTCTTGCGGGTAATCGGAAGCCAATACACGCTCATCAAGCCAACAAATAATAATATCCAGTTCGTTACGGTCAAATCTTGACCAGAGGCCGACTGCAACATCTTCGACAAGCCCGATGCGAATAGGGGATTGTGCATTGCGTAATTGCGATATGGCTTCAGGTACGATTGCTGTGGCAGCAGACATCATGGTGCCGATTCTTACATGGCCAAACCCGCCATCACGTATTGATGCGACTTCTTCGACAACACGCCTTGAGTCGCCCATGACTCTTTCTGCATGTCTTATGACAGGTGCGGCAAATGGTGTTGGTTGCAACCTGCGTCCTCGGATAAATAATGGTGCGCCGACTATCGACTCTATTTCCGCCAGCCATTGGGATGCTGCAGGCTGTGTCATATCGAGTGCATGCGCCGCGGCAGTCAGGCTGCCATGTTTTGCTATGGCCAGCAAAATTTCCAAATGACGAAAACGAATGCGCTTTATCCAGGTTAAGGCATCTGTGGAATGTGTATTCATAGCTTTTGGTTATATCGACAAAACAAAAAAATGGTTTTTACTTATACTTTAACGCATTACTATAAGTAATGCCCAATGGAATGTTAAGCGATGCATAGAAAAGTTGCTCTTGATATGTACATGAAATTGGAAGTTGAAATCATAGACCATTTTGTTCTCCATGAAATATTTAATACGTTCGACAATCGGGCCAATTGTGCTGCAAACCTTGCTGGTATTGTCGGTGCTAAGGCCGGCAATGGCAGAAACACCACCTGATGTCATTCGAATTGGTGCACCTGCAGTTTCGGGCTCGAGTCAAACGGTCATGGGTGGGCCAGGTATTGCAAGAGTCAAAGGCTGGCTTGAAGAAGAGTTTGCGAAAGAAGGGACGCGTTTCGAATTCCCCGGGTTTAAAGGGGGAGCTGCGACAGTCAACCAGGCATTAGGTAATGGTCAGATCGATTTTGCGTATGGCGGCGATTTAGGCGGGATTATCAGTTATGCGGCAGGCATACGCACACGCGTGATTTTTCCTTGCGGCAAACTGGAAAATGCGTATCTGGCTGTACCAGCCGGTTCTACAATCAAGTCTATACAAGACTTGCGAGGCAGGCGTGTCGGATATTTTAAAGGTAACTATATCCATCTGCAGGTCATCAAAATCCTGGCAGAGTACGGCATGACCGAGCGGGATATCAAAACAGTAAACCTTGATTATGGTACAGCGTCAGCAGCATTGATCAATAAAGATATCGATGCACTGTTCGGCGGTCTGGAAGTCATGAGGTTAGAGGAAAAAGGTGCGAAGCTGGTTTATAGCACACAAGGGAAGTCTCCCCATTTAACAGGTCAGGCAGGCATATTGGTGCGCGAAAAATTTGCCGAACAATATCCTAAAACCATTGAAAGAATGGCCAAGGTCTGGGTAAAAGCTGCATTGTGGGGGTCTGATCCGGCTAACCGTGATGCGGTATTTCATATCTGGGCCAATGGTGGGCGTACATACGAACAAATGAAAAGCAATTATGGCGATATCCCATTAGAAGTACGTTTAAGTCCACTGCTTGATCCTTTTTTTGTGAATCAATATAAAGAAACACAAAATCTGGCGCGTAGTTTGGGATTGTTGCGCGGGCAGCCTGTGGATATTGAAAAATGGTTTGATCCACGTTTTCTGAATGCGGCTTTAGCCGAGTTGGGGTTACAAAAACGCTGGGTACCACTGAATGTGCAAGGGCAGCATATTCTGCAGTAGTCAATCTAGTTTTTACCGTATGAGTTCGCCATACATATGGCGAACCGGGATTGTGTTGTTAATTTTTGGGGAAAATGATGAAGCAGATAGCAAAAAAACGTTCGGGGAAGGTGATATGGACAGATGCAACATTCAGATTGACAACACTAGTAGCGTTGTTATCAATATCCATTCCGGTCATGGCACAAAGTACAACGCGTACTGCCGATACAGATAATAAGGACGATATTTCGATACCTGATGTGATTGTAACTTCAGAACGGCGTGAAACAGCGCTACAAACAACACCGATAGCCATCAATGCAATTAGTGAAGAAGAAATCGAACGCAGAGGGTTTCGTACATTGAATGATTTATCCGGATTGGCAGCAGGTGTGCATGCGCCGGCATCTTCTACAGCCAGTACCGAACCGTTTTTTATCCGCGGTATCGGGATTTCCCGTGCTAACGGAAATCCATCCGTGGGTGTCTACGTAGATGATGTCTATATTGCCAGGCCATTTGGCGTGTCTTATCTAGGCGGCTTGCCTGATTTGAAAAATATTGAAATCCTGCATGGTCCTCAAGGAACGTTGTATGGACAAAATACCAGTGCTGGTGCCATCAGACTGATTTCACAGACGCCTACTAATGAACCCAAAGCATGGATAAGCGTCGGTGGCGGTAACAAGGATACCTATGAAGTTCGTGGATATGCGTCTGGCGCATTAGTTCCTGATCTGTTGGCAGCGAGTATTGCATATGTTCATAGCCAGACAGAAGGTGATCTGCGTGACAATGCGCGCGATGGTAAAAGTGCCTCGGTTGTCAAACTCGATCAACTCAGAACTATTTTGCGTCTGACACCAACAGCATCATTTGATGCGACGCTGGCAATTGATGGGATGAAATATGATGAAGACTACGTTCTTGCACCAGATCAGCGATACATTCCGGGAGCACAAAAAAATGTTACCTATACGAGCTTTTACGAAACACCGCACTATGATGGTGGTGGCATTGCCTTGACATTAAATAAGCGCCTCAATGACCATCTTAGCGTGAAATCGATCAGTGCCTGGCGTGGTTATACAACACCAATGGCAACAGACTGGGGAACATTGCCGGGGCAAGTGAGAATATACGGTTTCGGTCAAACGTTAAAAGAGCGTCAAATTTCCCAAGAATTTCAATTGGCTGGTGATTATGGCCGCTTCAATTTCATTACGGGTGCCAATTTTTTCAATGAAACATTTCGCCTTGATCGACTAACTTGGTCAAACAATAATTACACGACATTGCATAGCGATAGCGAGACAAATACGTTTGGTATATTCGGTCAGGGAAATTATAAGGTCACAGATGCATTAACGGCTACAGCAGGCATTCGCTTGAACCGAGAACGCAAGGAAATGAGTGCATCTTCCTATAATAGTAATATTTCTGCGGCAGATTTGGTTGCGATCTATAAAACTGACAATTTAAGTAAAAGCTTCACT
>JAATFN010000108.1 GCA_015655165.1 Betaproteobacteria bacterium
CTATCAAATGTTGGTCGATGGCATCCTGCTGTTTGTCATTTTATGGTTTTTCTCCAGAAAACCGCGTCCACGCATGGCAGTCTCCGGCATGTTCTCGCTACTCTACGGCTGCGCACGTTTCTTCACGGAATATTTCCGTATGCCAGATTACACTGTGACCTTTGGTGGCCTCACTATTTCTGCCGGGCAAATGTTGTCGATCCCGATGATTATTCTGGGCATTGTGTTGTTGGTTCTGGCTTACCGCAAACCAACACGCTAAATAATACTGTTTTTTCTCTATCGCCCGTGCTTGAATACTTGATCAAATATCACTATTCAGCACGGCATCCCCCACCGGAATCCAGTCATATTGCACCACCGATTACCACCCAAGAACGTTGCGCCACAACCGCCAACCAACGACCAAATATCGCTGTAAATCGGCTTTATACCGGACCTTCAGGGTTTTACAGATACACTATCATTTAAGGGAACCCAAACAAACGCGCTACTTAAGACGTCTGTAGATACCGGTCTACCCGCTCAATACAATATCTTTATTGTCTGACTTATAATACACATTGCCTGATCATAGCGACAGAAACCTGTACGACTACTGAGTGAGGGAATACGATGGCACAATCTATCAAAGAATTCTCGATGGAAAGTTACCAGAAGGTCTACAACACTTTTGCAGAAAAAGTGGTGTCGATTTTTAATGAAGAAGAGAAACTGCACCCGCAGATCTTTTTTATTTCTCTGGACGCCAACCAGGAAAACAATATCGGCGAGTATGTCCAACTTGATCCAGATATTGTTGCCAACATGCAAACGCCCGAGGGGCAAGAAGCAATGTGGGAGCTATTAACCGAATGTGTGACAGATGGTACCGAAGCGCGCAATATTATTGTGAAACACTATGATATTCAGCCTGATGTCGTTGTTCACGTCACATCTTGCTGGATTGCACCGGAAACGGAAGAAGGCTTGCCACCATCCCATTCGCAGGACCGTAGCGAAGCATTACTGGTATCGGTACACACACCATTGGCTGTGTTTTTAGGGTCTTGCCCGATTGATGAAGTCAACGGGGTTGCCCAATTCGGGCCGATGGATACGCACCCTTGTTCCTTATTGTGGTCGTCGCTGGAAAATGGCAATGAAGTGCCACCTTCCATGCATTAAGCGATTTAACTACGCAATGCACTGGCAGCTGCTGCCAGTGCGGTAATGTGTGCCCAGTCGCCGGCTTCGATCGCTTTTTTAGGTGTTAACCAGGATCCACCGACACAAGCCACATTCTTGCAGGCTAAAAATTGTGCCGCGCTCTCTTGCGAAATACCACCCGTTGGACAAAATGTGATGTCTGCCAATGGCCCTGCCATGGCGTTTAACATACCAATACCGCCTGCTGGCACGGCCGGGAACAACTTCATCTGCGCAAAACCTGCTTCACGTGCTTTCATGGCTTCTGACGGCGTCATCACACCTGGCAACAGTGGCAAACCGCTGGACTGTGCAGCGGCAATCAGTTTATCGGTCAAACCCGGAGAGACACCGAACACTGCGCCTGCTTCGCGTGACAGTACAAATTCTTCGGGTGTTGTCAAAGTTCCGACACCCACAATCGCATCAGGCACTTGCTCGGCAATTGCTTTAATAGCAGGTAGACCATGCTTGGTACGTAATGTGATTTCCAGTACACGTATACCGCCGGCAACCAATGCCTTTGCCAATGGAACAGCATGTTCCAACCGGTCAATGGCAATCACCGGAATCACTGCGGAAGTACGCATCAGATCCAACATGCTTTTCATACGATTATTATCTCCATTAAATCTGTGGCAGACCAAATGTCGCACCACCTTCTTCTGCGGTACCTACCGACTGACGGAACATACCAAATAATTCTCTTCCCATACCGAACTGGTTTGCCGATAAATCGGGTGCAACCAATGTGCGTTCACGCCAGACTTGCGGGTCGACCAAGACCTCCAGTATACCTGCCTCGGCATCCAGACGCACGATATCACCATCACGCACAAATCCAATCGGACCTGCGTCCAATGCTTCCGGTGTCACATGAATGGCTGAAGGCACTTTACCCGATGCCCCCGACATGCGTCCATCTGTCACCAATGCCACATGACGGCCTTTGTCTTGCAATAGACCCAATGCTGGCGACAATGCATGCAATTCAGGCATACCATTGGCACGTGGGCCTTGAAACAACAACACGGCAACAAAGTCACGATCAAGTTGCCCTGCTTTAAATGCCTGCATGAATGCTTCTTGCGAATGAAATACAACAGCAGGGGCTTCAATGAACTGATGTTCTGGCTTCACAGCAGAAATCTTGATCACCGAGCGTCCCAAGTTACCTTGCAATAATTTTAAGCCGCCATCGACCGAAAAAGCTTCTGCAACCGGGCGCAACACATTCTTGTCGGCACTTTCCTTCGGTACATCGCGCCACACCAGCTTGTCGTTGTCAAAAACAGGTTCTTTGCAATGGGCGTATAAACCATGCCCCAAAATAGTCATCACATCGTCGTGCATCAAGCCTGCATCAAGTAATTCACGCAATACAAAACCGACACCTCCGGCTGCATGGAAATGATTTACATCGGCCGTGCCATTCGGATATATACGCGTAATTAATGGCACGATCGCAGACAAAGCAGAAAAGTCATCCCAGTCAATAACAATACCTGCGGCCTTGGCAATGGCAACCAGATGCAGTGTATGGTTGGTCGATCCGCCTGTTGCCAGCAAGGCCACAATGGCGTTGACGATAGATTTTTCATCGACGAGTCGTCCAACTGGTGTGTATTGTTGACCTTGGGCCGTGATGTTTAATGCCTGAACACCGGCCGCCGCAGTTAACGCATCACGCATCGGTGTATTGGGCATTATAAATGCCGCGCCCGGTAAATGTAGGCCCATCGCCTCGATCATCATCTGGTTACTGTTGGCTGTGCCGTAAAATGTACAGGTACCAGCATCGTGATAAGACTTTGATTCAGCTTCGAGCAACTCTGCACGACCGAGCTTACCTTCGGCATACAGTTGACGGATTTTGACTTTCTCGGTATTGGTCATGCCACTGGTCATGGGGCCGGCTGGCACAAACACCGCAGGCAAATGTCCATAATGCAATGCACCAATTAACAAACCCGGAACAATTTTGTCGCACACCCCCAGATAAAGGGCTGCATCAAACATATTGTGAGAAAGTGCAATAGCAGTACTCATGGCAATCGTGTCGCGCGAAAATAGCGACAGTTCCATACCGGTCTGACCTTGCGTAATGCCATCGCACATGGCAGGTGTACCTCCGGCGAACTGTGCAACACCGCCCGCGCTACGGATAGCATCTTTGATAATGTGAGGAAATCTTTCGAACGGCTGATGTGCCGACAACATATCGTTGTAAGAAGAGATAATCGCAATAGACGGGCTTCTATCCTGCATGAGACGCAGTTTGTCGTTTGGTGGAAACGCCGCAAAACCATGCGCCAAATTGGTACAGGACAAACTGCTACGTTGTACACCTTGATGGCGTGCTATCTCTAGTCGAGATAGGTAAACTTGACGGTACGGCAAACTACGTTTGACGATGCGTTCGGTAACGCTGGCTAAAGTAGCATGAACAGGCATGGGCATTCCAATGTGTGTCTGATTGTAATTTTACTACAAATTTTACTCTTTCCCGGAGTAAACAATCGCAATATATCCTCTTCATCACGGTTTTCTCATTCTATCATCATAGGTAGTACAAGGAATTTTAGTATGGCAATTTTTTGTAGTGGAATTACCTAAAAATCGACAATTCAGGTATAGTTTCCCTTTCTTAGACGATGCTACCGACGCCGGGAATTTCAACATGCCGCACAACGCGCACACTGCTTTAGTACAAACTACCGCCTATCAAGCACTCCTGTCCCATCATACCGATGCCACACGTTGGCATATGCGGGATTTATTTGCAGCAGACCCGGAACGCTTTAACAACATGTCGTTGACTGCTGCCGGTCTTATGCTGGACTACTCCAAGCAACGTACAACCAAAGCAACGTTATGAATGTAAAAATTCCCCCACAGCATCAGGATATCCAGCCCGGTATTTAAGCCGAACTGGACCCGCAGCCAAAGGTGATCCGGTATCTTTACAAAGGAGCCAACAAATTGAAAGACAAAGTCGCACTCATTACGGGTGGCGACAGCGGCATTGGTCGGGCCGTAGCCGTGCATTTTGCCCGCGAAGGCGCCGATGTAGCGATTTCGTATACGCCCCGTGAAGAGGTTGATGCCCAGAAAACCAAAGAGTTAGTCGAAGCCGAAGGCCGTAAATGCGTACTATTGCCGGGAGATATTTGGCAGGAAACGTACTGCAAGCAGATTGTGGACGATACGGTTAAACAGTTGGGTAAGCTCAATATTCTGGTTAATAATGCCGGTTTGCAATTGCAGCA
>JAATFN010000145.1 GCA_015655165.1 Betaproteobacteria bacterium
ATGTTCGTGATAAATCGTATCGAACTGGACTTGTCCGATCATATTTAACAAGTGTGGGAATTCGATCGTGACTGTGCCTTGTAGCGCCAGCAACATAGCAACACCACCTAAAAAATCATTGATATCCGGCACATGGGCCAACACATTATTGGCAACCATCAGATCGGCCTTGCCGTCACGCTTGCTGATCTGTTGTGCCAGTGCCACGCCGAAAAATGCTTCTTCGATACGGATCCCTTTTTCACGTGCAGCCTCAGCTGTACTGTGGGTGGGTTCGATACCTAAACAACGGATACCTTTTTTCTGCACATATTGCAGTAAATAACCGTCATTGGCCGCGAGTTCTACTACAAATGCATTGCTCCCAAGATGAAGCCGCGACACAATCATCTCGACATAGGCAGATGTGTGCGCCAGCCACGTCGTCGATGTGGACGAAAAATAGGCGTAATCGGCATCAAATAATTGATCGTCATGTGCATAATCTTCTGTCTGCACTAACCAGCATCTGTCACAAACCTTGACGCGTAGCGGATAATGCATTTCCGGGCGCATCAGGTCTTCCGCACGTAAATAGGCATTCGATGGTGGAGAGAAACCCAAATCGATGACATGACAGGTTAACGAATGGCCGCAATGACGACAAGTCATAAAATCATCCCCGCATAATCTTCTGGCAGCAATAGATGCTGCTGGTCACGTTCGGATAAATTCTCAATAGGTAATGGCCATACAATACCAATACGTGGGTCATTGACATGCACACCACCTTCTGCAGCAGGTGTATAAAAACCGGTGTGCAAATACAACAAATGAACGTCGTCAGTCAAAGTCTGAAACCCGTGTGCGCATCCTGGCGGAATCAATAATGCATCGTCAGCATCCTGCGACAATACAAATCCTCTCCATTGCAAAAAGGTTTCAGATCCATGGCGTAAATCAATGACCACATCAAAAATCTTGCCCTGCAAACACCGTACAATCTTGGTTTCAGCATGGGGCGCATACTGGAAATGCATTCCTCTGACACTACCACACGCAGCAGTATAAGAATGATTGATCTGGCATATGTGCTGTTCATACAACACCGACGCCAACTCTTTCTCACAAAACAAGCGTGCAAAGCTGCCGCGCGCGTCACCGTAACGCGTAGTCGTAATCGTATAGATACCAGCAATGTCCGTATCGATTGTATTCATCGCATTTCATCAAAGACCAACGCCGGTCATGCCCAGATTTTCCAGGCTGCCTGATGACTGTCCCATAATTGATTCAGCTGGATCTTGTCGCGCAACGTATCCATGCATTTCCAGAATCCGTGATGTGGCCAGCTTTGCAGTGCGCCATCTTGTGCAATGTGCTCAAGTGGTTCTTTCTCGAAAATCGTCGACTCGCCATCCTTGAGATAATCAAACACACCGGGCTGACATACCATAAAGCCGCCATTGATCCACCCCAGGTCGCCTGATGGTTTTTCGCGGAACTCCGTGATATAGCCATGCTCATCGGTATTGACCATACCAAAGCGCGCTTCCGGCTGTACTGTTGTCATCGTCACCAATGCCTTGTGCGCCTGATGATGTGCAACCAATGCAGTGATATCGACATTGGAAACACCATCACCATAGGTCAACATGAAATCTTCTTCGCCCAGGTAATCTCTGGCTGCCAGTAACCGGCCACCAGTTTGTGTATGCAAGCCGGTTTCCAGTAATGTAATTTTCCACGGCTCTGATTTGTTACGGTGCACTTCGACCTGATTATCGGCCAGATCAATCGTGATATCGCCCTGATGCAAAAAGTAGTTCGCAAAGTACTCCTTGATCATGTAGCCTTTGTAGCCCAGGAGAATCACGAATTCGTTAAAGCCGAAACAGGAATAGCCTTTCATGATATGCCAAAGAATAGGTTTGCCACCAATTTCTACCATCGGCTTAGGGCGCATATCAGTTTCTTCTCCTAAGCGTGTCCCAAGTCCGCCAGCTAGAATAACTATTTTCACGATTCCCCCTTATAGCAGTATGGTGCCCGCTACATCTGTGCGCATCGTCATTTGTTATTGATGAATGATCTATCCAACGCTCCACACTTCTCATGCACACATCCGCATGTAATTGATTATAGCCGGACATTGTTCTTGCAGCACATCTTGCGACTAACGAAACATCAGCATGATGCCGATGCAAAAGAAAACAGCTGCACCTGTCATACGAACTACTGGATTTCAATTAAAACAACGACGATAATAAAACAACTGTAGCGTACGTAGAAAATCTGGCTTTCCCGAATGCATCTCTTTTCATGCTAAAGGTGCTACTCATGTCCCAGCCGATTACCCTTGCCGACTTTGATGTTGCTTCACAATCAGGACTACGCGAAAAGCTCGCTTTGCTCTACACACATTTCCGTACTGTCCAAGCCGACAGTCAGCCGACACTGTCCGATTTGTCCGTATTGACGCCACGTTCGTACTGTCCTTGTTGCCATGCAGACATAACTCAATCAACCATCCTGTTTACCAAATACCACATGCCACATGCGCAGTGTCAACAGTGTGGCCTTGTCTATACACATGTGACATTAAAGACAGAAGTTGATGCAGCACAATATGACGATACAGTATTCATGCGGACCTACTCGGCACTCAAGCAACATCCTGTATATGCCCATCTGGAAACCACCAAGATCAACTATCTGCTACAACGGACCAAGATGCATGCCCCCGAGATGCATACTGTCCTCGATATTGGTGCGAGTAATGGTGCATTCATGGCAGCAGCGCAGGCTCTGGGCCTGGATACTTACGGCATTGAACCGGATAGTTCTGTTGCCGGTACATTGCATGCACGCTATGGGCAACACTTCGTCAATGGCTATTTCCCGCAAGATATCCCCAACAACTGGCCACAATTTGATCTGATCACATTGCTCGATGTACTGGAACATATGGTCGAACCATTACCGTTTCTCGGATCATTACGTCATCAGCTTAATTCTCATGGTCTTGTCTTTATACAAGTCCCCAATTTCCAAAGCCTGTTAATCCAACTCGATGGCAGCAAGAATGCCAATTTCGGGACAGGACACTTGCAACATTTCACACCGGCCACATTAAGAGACATCATGCAACGCGCCGGATATCGGCCATTGGAAATAGGTACCTACATTAGCGAACTTGACCGCATACACGACCATCCTCCCGAGGCAATTCGGGCCACCATGCAACAACTCATTGGACAGGATGTGGTACCGCAAACACCCGAAGCGTTATATGCCCATCACCTGGGTTATAAATTATATGGATTATTCGCACTGCAATCACATGGATCAACGTAATGTGACCCTGTCAGTACAGCCATTACATACATCAAACCGATGAATGCTCATTACCTTGCATGCAGTTTCAACCGCGTCTTGACTTCGGTTAAGCGTGCATCGATTTCTTTTCTGTCACCACATTCAATAAGTACTTCGCCAACTCTGTGCCGGCCATTAATAAAAGGCAGAACCGTAGTGCCTTGAGGGTAATCCAATGACAACGTATGCAGCCATGTCTCGTTTCGCAGCGCCGCTTCTTGCTCGGTATCCCAAGCCAGTCTACCCGCATGCTCTACGCCCAAAATCATGATCGCAGCCGGTTTCTCGCTACGGACTTCAGGCAATGTATAGATATCACCGCATGCATAAGTCACCGCATAGGCTATCAAATCGGTATCCAACACTACATGAAATAATTGCGATAGCGAGTTACCGCCAAGACGGGGCGTCATCTCAAGCAAGTAAACCATATTACCCGACACAACAAAATCACAATCAAACGGACCGTTCTTCACATCAAGATGCGCCAAGACCGTTTCAATATCCGCCAACACCTGTGTCTTCAGTGTGGAAGATAGCGTAGAAGGACATCGATGCCCTAATGTCGTGGTATATGGCGCATTGGCAGTATCACGATCGGTCATGAGCACACGCGATATTTTGCCATTCTGGACAATACCTTCACACGTATGCTGGCTACCTTGAATAAATTCTTCCAGGATCGCAGTGCCATCCAGACTGAATCCCAGACTTTCTGCAATATGCGACTGAAATTCAGCTTGATTGCCTATAATAAAAATACCCTTCGAACCCGATGATTTATTGGGTTTTACTAACCACATACCTTGTTCAAACAACATATCTTCCGGCATATTGTGCAGACCGATCTGCACAACACGAGGGCAAGGCAATCCAAGTTCAGCCAGAAAATGACGGAACATCTTCTTATCGGTAAGAATCCGTGCTGCCCGCACAGTTGGTCCAGAAAGATGTAACGCTTGTGCCAAATGCGCAACAGTCAACACGGCGACATCGGTACCAGGAGAGATCGCGCCTGAAATACGTTCCGCTTTGGCCAGTGCCAACACCGCATCAACGTCCGTTGTATCAATACCAAAACACCGGTCTGCAAATCGATGGCCAGGATTATCGGCAATATTGTCTGTCGTTAGTACCTGATACCCCAGTTGATGCGCCATTTGAATGACCGGGATCTGGTACATTGACGCACCGAGTACAAGTAATTTTTTTGTCATAGATTTTTCAATCAAGCAACATAAACAACTGCAGCATGACGACTTTACGGTCCATCTTATACCAGCTGCGCACCAACTGCCATGGTCACTTCAACACAACCAGCATACATACCGGAACACAAGATAATGCTATTGTCGTGCATCAACAATGCAGCCTGTTCTTATCAAACAAAATCTTGCTCTCGGGGGACTTTCGTTATAGGCTTGTAGCAAAAATAATCGTAATCCAGTACGCACTTCATAGTCATCTTTCGTTCACGGGGAACCTGTATGCATGAATCAAGTGTGATTACGTCATCCAATAATGATCAGATCTCTGCGCGTCAGGAATTATTCAACCTGCTTGGTCATTATCCTGCTTCTCCCGAAGAGATGGAACGCTCGCTCAGCCTGTTCTTGCGGGGTTCGATGCTCGCACGCATTCTGGGTATTTTCGAAGTGTACCAACACATTGTCAAAATTCCTGGCGCCATTCTGGACATCGGTACCTGGAGAGGTCAAACCGCTGTTTTATGCGAGAATTTCAGAGCGATTCTCGAACCACTGAATTTTCAGCGTCGCATTCACGCATTTGATACATTCACAGGTTATCAAGGTTTCGCCAATGAATCCAGAAAAGAAGAAGTCCTCTCTGATGGCACATATAGCCTGCCAAAAAATTACGCAGACTTATTAGCTAAATTGCTACAACTGCACGAACGTAATAATGCCATGGGTCACATTCACGACAAACACCATGTTTGGGAAGGCGATTGTCGCGAAACGCTGAAAGATTTCGAAAAGCAATATCCAAGTGAAATGATTGCGCTCGCATGGTTTGATGTCAATGCCATGCAACCGACGCAATATGCATTTGAAACTGTCTTAAAACATCTTGTACCTGGCGGTATTATCGCCATTTGGCAATTGTCTCGTGGTAATGAGATACCGGCCGAGGGAACGTATTATCTGAACGAGGTACTCAAACAATACCCTCACCACCAAATCTATCATTCGCAAGCTTATCCTTCATTGTGCTATCTGGTTTTTCCCTGAACACGGAAAAGCACGGTCGTCATTCTGTTCGATCAGGTAATGCCGTCTCATCATTGCGTCGTCACGATACAAACATCAACAATAGCTGACAATACCGCCGGCAGAAGCGCTATCCATTCCAGCAGATTGTCTCTTGTTTATTGTAGCCATAACAATGTGCCTATAACGCCACCATGACAGAACAATCATCGTCTCGCATTCCGTTTGGCCGCCCCTTTATTGTCGGAGAAGAATTACATAATATTGCAAAAGCTGTCGACATGGGCAGCCTGGCAGGAGACCAGCATTTTACAAAATTGTGTCACACATGGTTTGAACATCACCTTGGCACATCACGTGCACTATTGACACATTCTTGTACCGCGGCACTAGAAATGGCGGCCATATTGATCGACGCCGGCCCATGTGATGAAATCATCATGCCTTCCTACACCTTTGTATCAACCGCAAATGCCTTTGTACTGCGCGGTGCAACACCGGTGTTTGTCGACATTCGTCCGGACACACTCAATCTTGATGAACATCTGGTAAAGCAAGCCATTACACCACGTACAAAAGCCATTGTACCGGTTCATTATGCAGGTGTTCCCTGCAATATGACCGCACTCATGGCATTAGCCGAAGAACACAATCTTTGGGTGATCGAAGATGCCGCACAAGCACTGTACTCAACCTGGCACGGTAAAATGCTGGGCACAATCGGTCATCTTGGCTGCCTGAGCTTTCATGAAACAAAAAATGTCATTTCAGGAGAAGGCGGCGCCATTCTGGTTCAGGATAATCGCCTTATCGAACGTGCCGAAATTATCCGGGAAAAAGGTACGAACCGCAGCCAGTTTTTCCATGGCATGGTGGATAAATATACATGGATCGACATCGGTTCATCTTATCTTCCCAGTGAACTGACCGCAGCATTTCTGTATGCCCAGCTTGAACACGCTACCACCATTACGGCGCAACGTCGCCAAATGGTCTACCGTTATCAGCAACAATTACAACCATTAGCCGACACAGGACAAATTACATTACCCGGGTTCAATCTCAGCGAACACGGCAACGGACATATGTTCTACTTTCTGACAAAAAATCTCGACGAACGTCGTGCATTACTCAAGCATCTGCATGACCAAGGTTGCACTGCCGTATTCCATTATGTCCCGTTGCACAGTTCGCCCGCCGGAAAACGTTTCTCCCGTCTTGGTTCCGATATGGCAGTGACCGACAATATATCTGACAGGTTGATTCGTCTTCCGCTGTTTTACGGCATGACCGAAGAACAACAAAGTCGCGTCATCCATATCGTATTCGATTACTACACCCGTTCCAGATAATCCAGACTTTCTTTCTATCCATCAAG
>JAATFN010000381.1 GCA_015655165.1 Betaproteobacteria bacterium
ATTGGGGTGCACGGTTGACGAGGTGGCACGCGGGCGATGGGTGGATGTTGCTTTAATCGGCAGTCTGGCCGGCATTCTGGCGTCAACCGGTGCTGCTGGTATTGGCTGGGCCTTGGCACATTTTGTCTTTAAATTTGCGTGGACGTTTAGTCTTTGGGTATGGCTAGCAGGTGCGGTGATCGGTGCCTTATGTGCATTAATTGGTGGCACACTCGGGTTACGCCATGTACTGGAACGTCCGCCACTACAAACGTTACGAGAGGCTTAAGGGCAATGCAAATTGAAGATCCAAATCAACCGACGGTATTCCAGTTAATCGGGGGGAGCAACAAATTACGTGAAATGGTGGATCGTTTTTACGACTTGATGGATCTGGAACCAGAATTGAAAGGACTTCGTTCTCTTCATCCGGCTACACTGGAAAATTCGCGTAATAAAACCTACGCATTTTTATCTGGCTGGACGGGCGGACCTGATTTATATATTGAACAGTTCGGTCACCCGAGATTGCGTGCACGTCATTTACCATTTGCAATCGGTACCTCCGAGCGTGACCAGTGGTTACGTTGTATGTCCATGGCGATGGAAGACGTTGGATTGGACGAAGCGTTACGTGTACGATTGATGAAAGCATTTTTCCAGACAGCAGACTGGATGCGTAACAAAGCGGAATAAAGGATAACGATGGATACGACAGGATGGGTTCTCTCGGGGTTGTTAATCTCGGTGATGCTATTACAGATTTTGGTATTGATCCGCGTGATGGGGCAATCCGGCAAAGATGCAGCAGCAGATATAGAAGTTTTGAAACAGACTTTGCAAAAGCATCAACTGGATGTGGCAGAACGTCTTGAGCGTGAACTGCGTGCACAGATACAAAATACTGCACAAAGTTCGCGTCAGGAGCTTGGTGTGAACTTCGGTCAGTTGCAACAAACATTGGCAGCACAATTAACCAGTGTGGCAACACTGCAAAACAACCAGATAGATAGTTTTGCGCAACAACTGACCAAGCTAAACGAAACCAATGCACAGCAATTGGAAGCATTGCGCCTGACGATGAATGCACAAGCACAAACAAATCGTGAAGAGCAGGGTACATCGTTAAAACGTTTTGGTGACACCTTGCATCAAAGTCTGTCTGCATTAACCGAATCCAATGCACAGCGTATGACCGAAGTGCGTGCAACATTGGAAGCCAAGATCAAGGATTTGCAGCAAGACAATGGCACACGTCTTGAAGAGATGAGAAAGACGGTCGACGAGAAACTGCATGCAACACTGGAGCAACGTCTGGGCGAGTCCTTTAAGCTGGTGTCGGATCGACTGGATAAAGTCCATCAGGGCTTGGGCGAGATGCAGCAGTTGGCCATTGGTGTGGGTGACTTGAAACGGGTACTCACCAACGTTAAAACGCGTGGCACATGGGGTGAGGTACAACTGGCGATGTTGCTCGAGCAGTTATTGACGCCTGACCAGTATGCAGCCAATGTGGAAACGGTACCGGGCACGGGTGAACGTGTCGAATATGCGATCAAGTTGCCTGGAGCCGATGACAATGGCGCACCTGTCTGGATGCCGATTGATGCGAAGTTTCCGAAAGAACAGTATGAACGTCTGGCTGAAGCGGCTGACCGTGCCGATGCCGAAGGTGTTGCGGCTGCCGGTAAGGAGCTGGAGGCAGTCATTCGCAAAGAAGCTAAAACTATTGCCACGAAATATCTGTCACCGCCTTTGACAACCGATTTTGCGATCCTGTTTTTACCGACAGAAGGACTGTATGCCGAAGTCATGCGTCGTCCAGGTTTATCGGACGAGTTGCAACGCACACACCGGGTCAGTATTGCCGGACCATCAACCTTGTCGGCGTTGTTAAACAGCTTGCAAATGGGCTTTAGAACGCTGGCACTGGAAAAACGCTCTTCAGAAGTATGGCAAGTGTTGGGCGCGGTCAAGACAGAATTCGGTAAATTCGGTGACGTATTGGCCGCAACAAAAGCGACACTCGAACGTGCGGCAAAGAACATAGAAAAAGCCGAAACACGGACCCGCCAGATGACACGTAAATTAAAGTCGGTCGAAGCATTACCGGCCGATGCTGCCCGGCAGTTGTTACATACCGATGAGGCAGGGGACGCAAGTGACGAGAATGAAGAGAGTGAACCATTTGAAGAAAGCAAATTGTAGGCGGGATGCAAGTGTGTAGTTGGTGACAGTCATCGGTCGTTGACGTAGTGTTGATGATGTACAAAAAAGACTGGACCTGTTGATACGGTGTCCAGTCTTTTTGTTATGGAATGACGCTAGGTGTACCGCTACGCATTATGTTGCCAGTTGCCGATGCCCGGTTTTGACGTATACTCGTTAACTGGTCCACTCTATATTGACTGCGAGGCGTTGTGGAAACCAGAAAGCCACCGAGTTGCGTTGTACCTGCGACTTGGACCATTCAAAACAAGTGCGGCCAACGCACCCGGATGACCCCGGATCGACAAGACAAGTCCCTTGCCATTCATGGCGAGCGCACTATACCGACAAGTAGCACCAATCACCCGTTTGGCATCATCAGAAAGGACATCACATGCATTACAGCAGTGGTAATTACGAGGCGTTTGCTCGCCCACGCAAGCCTGCCGGCGTAGAGAACAAGACAGCCTGGTTTGTAGGCTCAGGCTTGGCAGCATTAGCCGGTGCGGCTTTTTTGATTCGTGACGGCCATATGGCCGGTCACAAAATCACCATTTTAGAACAGCACCAGATCGCCGGCGGCGCCTTGGACGGCATCAAGGAACCGGAAAAAGGTTTTGTGATTCGCGGCGGGCGCGAGATGGAAAGTAACTTCGAATGTCTGTGGGACTTGTATCGTTCAATTCCTTCGCTTGAGATCGAAGGTGCCAGTGTGCTTGATGAATTCTATTGGCTCAACAAGGACGACCCGAATTCTTCATTACAGCGCGCAACAGTCAACCGTGGAGAGGATGCGCATACCGACGGCCTGTTTACATTGACCGAGCGGGCACAAAAAGAGGTCATCAAGCTATTTTTGGCGACGCGCCAAGAGATGGAGAACAAGCGTATCAACGAGGTTTTTGGACAGGATTTTTTAGATAGTAACTTCTGGATGTATTGGCGCACGATGTTTGCCTTTGAAGAGTGGCACTCCGCACTGGAAATGAAGTTGTACCTGCATCGCTTTATCCATCACATTGGCGGCTTACCGGACTTCTCGACACTCAAGTTCACCCGATTCAATCAGTACGAGTCACTGGTGCTGCCGCTAGTGAAGTGGTTAAAGAGTCACGATGTCGTGTTCAAATACGGCACCGAAGTCACCGACGTCGACTTTGATATTGCAGCAGGACGCAAACAGGCCACACGTATCTACTGGACAAAAGACGGTGTTTCAGGCGGGGTTGATCTGGGGGCAGAGGATCTGGTATTTATAACGATCGGTTCCCTCACGGAAAACTCCGATAATGGCGACCATCATACACCAGCCAAGCTCGATGAAGGTCCGGCGCCAGCCTGGGATCTGTGGCGACGTATTGCAGTAAAAGATGCGTCATTCGGGCACCCCGATGTGTTTGGCGCACACATTCCGGAAACCAAGTGGGAGTCGGCAACTGTCACCACGCTGGACACGCGGATTCCGCAATACATTCAGAAGATTGCCAAGCGTGACCCGTTTAGCGGCAAGGTTGTCACAGGCGGTATTGTGACTGCTAAAGATTCCAGCTGGTTGCTTAGCTGGACTGTCAATCGGCAACCCCATTTCAAACAACAGCCCAAAGACCAGATCGTGATTTGGGTGTATGCACTGTTTGTGGACAAGCCTGGCGACTATATTAAAAAGCCGATGCAGGCTTGTACAGGCGAAGAGATCACTCAGGAGTGGCTCTATCATATGGGTGTGCCAGTTGACGAGATTGCGTCGCTGGCATCAACTGGTGCGAAGACTGTGCCGGTGATGATGCCGTATATCACGGCATTTTTTATGCCACGCCAAGGTGGTGACCGTCCGGATGTCGTGCCTGCCGGGTCAGTCAATTTTGCGTTCATTGGCCAGTTTGCAGAGTCGAAGGAGCGTGACTGCATCTTCACGACAGAGTATTCGGTACGCACACCAATGGAAGCAGTCTATACCTTACTCGATGTCGAGCGCGGTGTACCGGAAGTGTTTAATTCGACCTATGATATACGTAAGCTGTTGGCGGCAGTCGGTCGTCTGCGTGATGGTAAAGAAATCGACATTCC
>JAATFN010000050.1 GCA_015655165.1 Betaproteobacteria bacterium
GAAGACCAAGGCATGCTGATGGTCATGTTTAGCGCGCCATCCGGTGCAACACAGGAACGTACGCTCGCCTCAATCAATCGTGCAGTTGCCTTTATCAAAGAACAACCTGAAGTCGAAGCAGTCATGAGTGTGGCCGGCTTTAGTCTTGCTGGTAGCAGCCAGAATTCCGGTATGGGATTTGTACGTTTAAAAAACTGGGCCGATCGCAGTACTTCTGCCCAGGCAATTGCCATGCGCATTAACATTGCCATGTTCCTGCAGTTGAAAGATGCTCAGGTGTTTGCACTGACGCCACCTGCCATCAGTGGACTGGGTACGAGTTCGGGCTTTACGATGCAATTGCAAGATGCTGCGGGAAATGGTCATGAGGTACTCACCGAAGCACGCCAAAAACTCCTTGGACTAGCCTACCAAAGCACACTACTCAATCAAGTCAGATTCAATAGCCTGGAAGATGCACCTGTCTATCGGATCTATATCAACGACAAGCGTGCCGGCGCACTTGGGGTATCGTCTTCAGACATCAATGCGGCACTCTCAACGATTATGGGTGGTACGTATGTGAACGATTTCATTAATAACAGTCGTGTCAAACGCGTTTACGTACAGGGAGACGCCTCGGCACGGATGTTACCCGCTGATATTGATCGTTGGTTCATTCGTAACAACAATAATGAAATGGTCTCGTTCTCGTCGTTTTCAACCAGCAATTGGGAGTATGGGCCACAAGTGCTGACACGTTTTAATGGTGTAGAGTCGATGGAAATTACCGGTAGTGCCGTACCAGGTGTTAGCTCAGGCAAAGCAATGCAGGAAATTGCGGGGCTGGTCGGTCAGCTTGGTCAAGGGATTGGTTTGGCCTGGTCTGGCATGTCGTATCAGGAACAAGCAGCCGGATCCCAGACCTGGCTTTTGTATGGTCTGTCTCTGGTCTTTGTTTTTTTATGTCTGGCCGCCCTGTATGAAAGCTGGTCGATTCCCATCTCGGTGATGCTGGCTGTCCCTGTTGGCATCGTCGATGCCGTGTTGGCCACATGGCTGCGCGGTCTTTACAATGATATTTATTTTCAGGTCGGTTTACTCGCCACCATGGGACTTGCCGCTAAAAACGGCATCCTGATTGTCGAATTTGCCAAAGAACTCGAAGAAAAAGGCATGGGGGTCATAGAAGCCGCCATACAAGCTGCCCATATGCGGCTTCGCCCTATCCTGATGACATCATTCGCTTTTCTTTTAGGTGTACTACCGATGGCAATGAGCAGTGGTGCGGGTTCTGGAGGACGGCATTCGCTGGGAACGGGTGTCATTGGTGGCACACTGTTCTCGACCTTGCTGGGCATCTTCTTCATTCCCATGTTCTATGTCATCGTGCGCAGTCTCTTTCCTATTGACAAGCTGGCTGCAACTGACCATGTTGCACAGGATCAGACATGAGCTGGCACCCCCTGTCATGTCAACGCTGGATATTGCTGTCATGTTGCCTGCTGGTGACAGGCTGCATCAGTCTGGCACCAGATTATGCGCGCCCAGAAGCTCCTATTCCTGCCGCTATAGGCACTATTGTCGGCAGAAACCAAGTCGCAGGGGAATTTCATGCTACTACAATCAACTGGCGTCAGGTATTTGATGACCCGCGTCTTCAACAAGTCATCGATTCGGCCCTGGAGCACAACCGCAACTTGCGCATTGCACTACTCAATATCGACAAGGCACGTGCACAGTACAGCATCCAGCGTGCAGGGTCACTGCCTGCAATCAATGCCAAAGGGAGCCACAGTACTTCGCGCTCAAGCGCTGCAGCAAGCCTGTCAGGCCAACCCGGCATAGCGCGTACCTATTCTGCAGATATCGGCATCAGTAGCTGGGAACTTGATCTATTTGGCCGTATCCACAGTCTGAACGCAGAAGCATTGGAGATCTATCTCGCGACAGAGCAATCACAACATGCCACACGACTTAGCCTGATGGCCGAAGTCGCCGATGCATGGCTGATGATTGGTGCCTATCGCGCCCGTCTGGACCTGGCCGAGCAAACACTCAAGAATCAACAACAGTCATTCAAACTAACCGAATACCAGCATCAACGCGGTCTGGCTTCTGGTCTGGACTTGGCACAGGCACAAACAAGTATTCAAAGTGCACGTGTCGATGTAGCCAGTTTCAGTACAGCGCTTAACCGAGCACGTAACGCATTGGATCTTGTTGTCGGTGCGCCTGTACCGGAAATACTCTTGCCGGCTTCTTTAGGCAACGCGTATAGCAAAGGTGCCATCACATTACTCAACCTGCCCGAGGTCATTGATTCGACAGCACTTTTACAACGCCCCGACGTACTCGCTGCCGAATATCAACTAAGGGCTGCTACCGCCGATATTGGTGCTGCAAGAGCCGCTTTTTTTCCTTCCATTTCACTGACTGCATCAGCAGGACAAAGCAGTACCCAGTTAAGTGCGCTTTTTAACGGTGCCAACCGGACATGGTCGTTCATTCCCAGTATCAATCTACCGATTTTCCGGGGTGGTGCATTAAAAGCACAATTGGATGTTGCCAAGATCACGCAACATATCCAGATCGCCCAATACGAGAAAACCATCCAGACAGCATTTCGTGAAGTAGCCGATGCACTGGCCGAACGACAAAATCTGCAAGAACAACTCGACGCGCAAGATGCGCTAGTGGCAACCACCCAGCATAGTTATCGTCTGGCTGAAGCCCGTTATCGTAACGGTGTCACCAGCTTTCTTGAAGTACTTGACTCTCAGCGATCCATGTATACGGCCCAACAAAATCTCATTAGCCTACGTATGACAGAAGCAAGTAATCGCATCCTGCTCTTCAAAACGCTTGGTGGTGCAACACAAGCCGATGTGATGCCCAATGCTCCTCTTGAGCATGCAGAGCAATAACCCTCAAAACGCCCAGCAAATATTGCTTACACAAATCACCCTTGACACGCACTGCCGATGCGATGACTATGGTCATCGCTGGTGTTTAGGCATCGTACCAATGGCATGTTTTTTTTCTGAATCCGATTTTTGTAATGAGTATGATGCAGCTAACCGACATATCCCACGCCAACCAGCACATTCTGAAACAGCCACGACTTCTCATCTTAAGTGTTGGTTTTAGTCTATGTCTATTACTGCCTGATACGACAAAAGCGGCAACAGAATGCAAGGGCGAGCTGGAAGACATTACCCGGCCGGCCATCTCCCTGCGTGTTGACAACGACCTCTTTGGTGCCAGTGGCCAGGATCAAGGCTATAGCAATGGTCTCCAGATCACAGCGACCTCCCCCAATCTACTCGATTACCAGAATGATCCTTGTCTGCCGGAGATTGCACGCAACATCAACCGTTATCTGTCGTGGTTGCAGCCGGATGACGCCGAACAAAGCAATATGGTATTTAGTCTCAGCCAATCGTTATTTACACCAGCAGACAGATATACCAGTGCCCTGATTGACGATGATCGTCCCTATGCCGCAACATTGCTCGCCAGTATTGGCTATAACGCACGTTCAGGAAACCATCTGAGATCTTCGCACCTGAAATTAGGTGTTGTCGGGCCCGCTGCCATGGGCTTTCAGGTACAAAATGCATGGCACAAGATATTTGGGCTGGATCGTTTCAAGGGCTGGGATAACCAATTACACAATGAACCGGTCTTCCAGTTAGTCCACGAGCGGATGTACAGAGCCGATATCGAACATGACTGGCAACAACGTAATTGGGGGCAAGACATCATTTTACATTGGGGTGGCGCAGCAGGTAATCTGGCCAGTTATTTGAACACCGGTGCAGAATGGCGTTTCGGGTGGCGCCTGCCGGACGACTTCGGTAGTACACCTATACGCCCTGCCGGTGAAAACACGGCACCGCCCAAATCGGCGAGAGCACAACGAGAATGGCGTTACCACATGTTTGTGACGTTTGATGCGCGTTGGGTTATCAATAATATTACGCTAGACGGCAATACCTTCAAAGATAGCCACAGTGTTAAAAAACGGCCATTTGTCGGTGATGTTGGCTATGGATTTGTCGTCACGAAAGGTCTGTGGAAATTTGCCTTCGCAAGATATCACCGTTCCCGTGAATTCGATGCTCAAAAAGAGACCCCGGTATTTGGTAGTGTCACCGTCAGCAAACAATTCTAGATGCTAATACACAAGCGCTGGACTGAAATTAAAAAAGGACCCGAAGGTCCTTTTTTTCATCACTACCAGAAGACATGATCATCTGACAGACAATATATGGAGCGGGAGAAGAGTCTCGAACTCTCGACCTATACCTTGGCAAGGTATCGCTCTACCAACTGAGCTACTCCCGCATGGAGTC
>JAATFN010000201.1 GCA_015655165.1 Betaproteobacteria bacterium
CGAGAATGTATGCGCCTCATCATTGATGGGGCGCATTGTTTTTATAAGCAGTATCTTTTAAGCATTGAAAATCGACTTCAAGAGCAAATCGGTGACGAGCATGCCTTTGCGGATATCTTCGTTTTCCACGATAGCTTTGGCGATATCATGCGAATATTCTCCCACGGCTGTGCCGAGACCTGCTCCAATACTCGCACCGACTGCGCTACCGATAGGCCCTCCCAGTACTGTGCCAGCTATGGCACCCAGACTAGAACCGGCTGTAACTGCTGTGGTAGTGGTTATATTCGCGGCGATATCTCCGCCACTAATGGTTGTCAGTGTATTTGCATCAATACATTTCATTGTGATTCTCCTATTCGTCATATCCATAAAACGTGTTGCATGATCATCAACACGTTGTGTTTGAGGAGGAGGTCATGATTTTGGTTCTAGTTGTTGATATGTTTAAGATTTTTCTTGTTCTTGTATCATTTATTTCATCCATTGTGGATCAAGATAATGGACGCAAGAGGTCGCTGTGTGGATAAGGCAATCTTTTGGTAGTGATTGTCTGGTCATCAGTGTAGCAGTACCTGCGATTAAACGCGATCTAGTAAAGACGATACACGCTGAGGTCGTTGGCAGGGCGCACCTGATTGCATTTGCCTGCAGGCACTAGTGATCATGATGTCCTGCAGACTGTCTGGTCGGGTACTTTGTGCAGCGGGAAGCCGGTAATTCAAGCGGGTATCTGGATCCACTCTTGTAACGTGACTTCAATGGTAATGAAAGACAAGTTACTACCCCGCACAAGACGACCTGCAAAGATGTTGCCATCGGTATCGGCGACAACTCCCTGTAGATGATTACGAAATGTTTTATCATCATCCGGGAAGGAAATTTGTCCGGAGATATTCAGGATTTCAACACCGGGGCCATTGATTTCCATATTTTTCCAGCCATCAGTCGTGGCATAGCTCAGATGACTGTCAATTAAACTGCCAACAGCTCCCCGGACAATGGCGTGCTTGATGTCGTTTTGTTTGCAGAGTGCTTCAATGCTCTCGGTTATATCTTGATTAGGTTTTAATCTGGCGGTAACCATTTTACCTAATGTGCCTAGTTGGATTTCGGTGCTGATTGTTGACATTGTCATAATGACTCCATGGGTGTTGGATGCAATAGACTAAATCGCGTTTCTTCATCGCTGTTGACGATGTAGGCGCATTCAGAGAACAAGCTGAAATAGAGGATAAGCGGGTCATCGCCTACCACTACTGTGTCGAGTAATAAATGTCCACCATGTGCGGTGCCGTACTGATCAATAAATCCGGCGTGGCAATGCAGCAGGATATCGCCTTGTTGGTTCCTGCCGATGGTGATTGTGCCGGTAATGAATGTAGAAGCATTGTCAAGTACTTGTGGTGTTCCATAGTCAAATGGACGTTCATCGCTCTTTTTGGTTTCAATACGTAGATACTGTAAGTAACGGGCTGTACCAGAACAGATAAGCCCAACACCTCCCGGCTGATTGTACTGTGTCAATACATCATGTAAGGCATGGCCAACATTGGTTCCAGACGAGAGTACGATGCGTAATTCTTCGGCAGGTTTCGCTTGTGAATTCAGCATGCGTGGATAGCTTTGTTGCCCGGCATGTAAATATTTTCTGACTGCAATAAATCCATGCTGGTCGTGGCCGCTTTCCCGGGTGATTTTCATAAGTGGTAGTCTCCCTGTTCTTCCAATGCTGTCCTGATTTGTTTTTTAACAATTTTTCCATATCCGGATTTTGGCATCGTCGGCCAGAAAATAAATCGGCGTGGCCACTTGTATTTGGCAATACGGGATTCAAGATGCATGAAGAGTGCTTCAGAATTCGGCACTATCCCGTGTTTAGGAACAACAACAGCCAAGCCGCTTTCTCCCCATTTAGGATCGGCAATACCTAATACGGCAACTTCGGAAACGGTTGGATGGGTTAATAGTGCTTCTTCAATTTCTCGCGGATAGACATTTGAGCCACCGGAAATATACATATCAGATGAACGACCAGTGATATAGAGGAAACCTTCACGGTCAACATGACCCAAGTCCCCTGTATGAAACCAATCATATTTGAACGCTTTCTTGTTTGCTTCGGGATTATTGTGATAACCCATAAATACAGCCAGACCGCGTACACAAATCTCGCCAGTTTCAAACGGAGCCAGTGTATTGCCGGATTCATCGAGAATGGCAATTTCCATTCCAGTTCTCGGAATGCCACAAGTACCAATACGGGCTTGTGGGTCATTGTCGTCCTCTGTATGCATATAGGCAGGCAGACAGGTAATGTTGCCGGTGACTTCACCGAGTCCATAATACTGGACCAGGACTTTCCCTAGTTTTTTCAAGGCATGTATCTGGTCTGCACGATACATGGGAGCACCCGCATAAATAACATACTTGAGTGACCGATGGTCATACATGTCAACAGCCGGGTCTTCTGTTAGCAATTTGACGATTGTCGGCACAGTAAAGATATTGTCGACCTGATGTTTTTCGACCAATGCCCATGCTTCTTCTGGAATGAGTTTTTCTGACGTCGTAAGAATACTTGCCGCGCCACGTGCTGTATTGATCAGTGCATGGATGCCTGCACCGTGCGACAAGGGAGCAACGACTAAAGAGCGTGAACGAAAAGTGAGGCCGGGTAACAAATCGGCTAAATGGTTGTTAATGACAAATGACATTTGCCCATGCGAGAGCATGCCGGCTTTAGGATGGCCAGTTGTACCGGATGTATAGAAAAACCACAGCGGATCTTCATATTCCACTTCCACTTCCTGAAACTCGGTATAACGATTGTCTTGTGCTAATGTCTCGTAATCGAGTTCTCCTGCACGTGGGTTATCGATAGCGATAACAAGATTGAGTGCGGGAGACGCTGCCTTGACAGCATCGACATAATGGGCAAAATCTTTATCATAGAGCATCACGGTAGCCCCGCTTGATTGTCCCAGATAAGCAGCTTCAGCAGGCGTAATACGATAATTGGTAGGAACCCATACCATCCCGAGCTTGAAAGCAATCCATGCGCTTTCGAAAATTTGCAGATTATTGCGGGAGTGTACTAATAGTTTGTCTCCTTTGGTCACACCATGGTTCTGGAGTGCATTTGCAACCGCATTGACGCGTTGATTAATTTGTTGCCATGTGTTGGTATGTTCCCCGATGATCAGACCTGGCTCATTCGGGTAAAGACGCGCAACATCTGATAACAGGCGGCCCAGATTCATTACTTTTTTCAGCATTGTCTCACTCTTGTTGTAATGGGATACGTCAATTGAACTCGGGATTGATCAGGCGATGCGTTCTAAAATACTTGTATAGTTCGCTACAGCTGCACCACCCATGTTAAATACACCAACATAACGGGCATTGGGAATTTGCATGTCGTGTGCATCATGTGCTGCTTGCATTGCTGCCATGATATGCATTGATACACCGGTAGCACCAACAGGATGGCCTTTGGATTTGAGACCACCGGATGGATTGACAGGTAGTCTTCCTTCTTTTGTGGTGATGCCTTCGGCTATGATGTGCGCACCTTCTCCCTTTTTTGCCAGCCCCATCGCTTCATACTCAATTAATTCGGCAATGGTGAAACAATCATGTGTTTCAACTAATGACAAATCATTTAATGTGAGTCCAGATTCTGTTAATGCTTGCTGCCAGGCGAATGCTCCACCTTCAAAGTAGGTCGGGTCACGCCGGCTTAACGGTAAAAAGTCATTAACATGTGATGCGGCGCGAAATTGCACTGCACGTTGCATTGTTTTTGCAACGTCATAGGCGCTGATGATCATCGCAACGGCTCCATCAGAAATGAGGGAGCAGTCGGTGCGTTTTAATGGACCGGCGACGTAGGGATTTTTATCTGAAGGCGTTCTGCAAAAATCATAGCCAACATCTTTTTGCATATGTGCGTAGGGATTTGATGTGCCGTTTTTATGATTTTTTGCGGCAATCATAGCCAAAGCATCCGATTGATCCCCATAGCGATCGAAATAGGCTTGTGCAATCTGGCCAAATACGCATGCAAAACCACCAACGACATTGGATTCTTCTTTTGCATAACAACATTTGAGCAGAATTTTCCCGACTTCAACAGTCGGTAGTGCCGACATTTTTTCAAAGCCGATGACAAGCGCATGCCTGGATTTTCCGCTGAGTATGGCATGTAAAGCCGAGTGAATCGCTGCCGAGCCAGTCGCACATGCATTTTCTACACGTACTGATGGTGTGAATCGTAATTCGGGGATTGCATTAAATACCAGCGAAGAAGGAAAGTCCTGATAGAGCAATCCGCCATTAAAGGTTCCCAGATGAACAGAATCGATTTCTTCTACCGATAAACCGGCATGTGTTATCGCGGATATGGATACTTCACCGATACTGGTCTCGGGATCCATCGCATCGAATTTACCAAATCGCCCATGATGCCATCCGGTAATACAAGGGGCATGTGCTGTCATCGTCTACCTTTGAAATGAATTTCTAGGGACAACAGCAAAAAGTATGCCATTGATTTTTTATAGTGATTATCCGGTACGCGAGAAGGGATGAAGGAAGGCAAGTTCTGAATGATGAATCGTATTTCAGTCTTTTTATAATCGCTTTGATTGTCTACTTTTTTGACAGGTGTCGCATTTAATGCGACACCTGTCGTAACAGGGATGACATATTTCCATGGGCACATATGCCTGAATTTTCCATTCATGCCAGTTACAGCTCCATTCGAGCCGATATTGATATGAATGATTTACATGGCACCTAAATTGCTTTGTCTTTGATTGAAATAAATAGACCCAATGA
Source organism: Betaproteobacteria bacterium (assembly GCA_015655165.1). GTDB lineage: Bacteria > Pseudomonadota > Gammaproteobacteria > Burkholderiales > Burkholderiaceae_D > Herbaspirillum. Next base: position 4,843 of record JAATFN010000201.1, read on the forward strand.
TGGGCGATTATTGTTAATAAATACAATCAGGAGACAAATGCATGAGCCATATCACACGACGCCGTTTTTTGAAGACTGTGTCAGCTGCATCTACTGTAGCTGCGACAAGCATGTATACCCGTCATGGGAATGCACAAGCAGCAGAATTTACATTGAAATTTGCCAATAACCTGCCAACGACACATCCGATAACACGCCAGGCAGAAAAAATGGTTGCCCGCATTGCAGAAGAATCAAAGGGACGTGTAAAAATCCAGATTTTTCCAAATAATCAACTTGGCAATGATGCCGATATGCTGGCACAAGTGCGTTCCGGGGCAATTGATTTCTTTACCTTGTCGCCACTGATTTTAGGTGTACTGGTTCCGGCAGCACAAATTAGCGGTGTCGGGTTTGCATTCAAAGATTACAGCCAGGTATGGCCAGCAATGGATGGAGATCTTGGTGCATATGTTCGCAAGCAAATCGATGCAAGATCGTCATTGTTTGCTTTTGAGAAAATCTGGGACAGCGGTTATCGTCAAATAACAACAAGTACACGCCCGATTAATAGTCCTGCTGATTTGAAAGGATTGAAGTTACGTGTACCACCGAGTCCGTTGTGGACATCCATGTTTCGCGCTTTTGAATCGGCACCGACAAGTATTAATTTTGCAGAAGTCTATTCGGCACTGCAAACGCGTATTGTCGAGGGACAAGAGAATCCATTGTCTGTTATTTGGACAGGAAAAATTTATGAAGTGCAAAAATACTGTGCTGTAACAAACCATATGTGGGATGGTTTCTGGTTTTTAGGAAACAAAAAATCATTTGCGCGTTTACCAAAAGATTTGCAGGACATTGTGGCGCGCAATATCAATTTGGCAGCAGTTGATCAACGTAAGGAAATTGATGAATTAAACAAATCGTTGATGGTCGAGATGCGCACCAAGGGATTGCAATTCAATGATCCGGATCCACAAGTTTTCCGTGAAAAATTACGCTCTGCCGGGTTCTATGAAGAATGGCGCAAGAAGTTCGGAGATGAAGCGTGGGCATTACTTGAAAAATACACAGGAAAATTGGCATGATGGAGGCATCTGTCACTTATACGCATGTCGGTTCGGGAAACGTGTTACGGCGTTTCCTGATCGGATTGAACCGTTGCGTCATACATACGGTGGGAGCAGTGGCTGCCTTACTCGTTGTCGCCGAGGTACTGGTACTACTCATCGGGGTCACTTTTCGTTATGCGTTGCACGATCCGTTAATTTGGGTGGATGAACTGGCAGTGATGATGTTCATCTGGTTAACCATGTTGGGTTC
>JAATFN010000361.1 GCA_015655165.1 Betaproteobacteria bacterium
CACATATCACGGGACGTACCTATCCCTGTCACCATATCGATGGTAATTTCCTGTTCGACCGCCAGTGTCATCCGGTAACGCATCGCAACAATCGGGTCCAGTACAGAGCCATCACTATCCGATAAAGAACCCGCTTGCGACATCGCTTGCGGGCAAGCGACAGTGTTGCCGCGACCAATAAACTTCATTCGGTCTGTTTCATACGAAACCGATTCGATATTTACCCCATGTGCGGCCATCAGATGAAACATCCATGGCATGGTCTCGCCCTCAGACCGTGGACGACGTGTACAAAGTATTGCCCGTCGTCCACGGTCGATTTCTGTTTGTACAAACAGATTACTAAACGCAGGATGTGCTGTATCAGCAGCGATAGGAGCTAATACAACTTCCGCATAACTGGTGATTTCTATCGTTTTTTTAACACGGGAGCGATTGGTAATGGTGATACGGCGCAATTCGATATCATCTTCTGGCGACACCACAATTTCGGTATGCATATCGATGCTATTGTCGCTGCGATGGAATTCTGCACGTCCTTCAGAAAAAACAACTTCGTAAGTTTTTGGCTTGGCAAGCGTCGGTTGATATGCTGTGGACCAGTAATGTCCATCCCCATCATCCCGCACATAACAAAATGTTCCCCAGTGATCTCGTGTACTATCTTCACGCCAACGCGTAATGGCCAGATCATACCATCGGCTATAACTGCCTCCCGCACTCGTGACCATCAAATGATACCGTCCATTGGACAACAACTGTACTTCCGGTGTACGCGAATCCGGACGTGTTAACACACGCATCTGCATTTCCGTCGTATCGGATGCCACACGAATGTCAGCCAAATCGGTTGTATTGGAATAGACGGCTGTCGCTTTTGGTATTCGCTCATGCAACAGCGACATCGCCGCTTGAAATAATGGATCCGATTCAAACCGTTTTTGCATCGGACGATCCAGAAGCAAATACGCCAGCGACAACAAACCCATTCCCTGATGATGGACCATGAACGAACGCACAATACTATTCGTCTGGCCACGCACCAATCGCGATGGCGTGTAATCGATTGCCTCGTAAAACCCGAATTTTCCTTCAAATCCATCCGCCGACATTTGCTGTAAATTCGCACACGCCTGCTGTGGCATCACCATTAATGCCAACATCGATGCATAGGGTGCAATAACCAGATCATCACCCAACCCTCGCTTGAAACCTAGTCCTGGCACACCGAATGCACGATACTGATAATGTAATCCTGCATCAAAATTGTTATAGCCGGACTCAGAAATTCCCCAGCGCACACCACGTTGCATACCATATGCAATTTGTCGTTCGACAACAGAATGATAGGTCTGGTCAAGCAGTGTATTATCAAATGTCGGCATCACCAGTAACGGCATCAGATACTCGAACATGGAACCACTCCAGGACAACAGTATCGGATCTCCGCCAGCAATAGTCAGTTGTCGCCCCATTGCAAACCAGCTCGCCTGCGATAATTGTCCTTGAGCTACCGCGATAAAAACAGCCAGTCTGGCTTCGGACGCCAACAAGTCATACGAACCGGCATCACGCCGCCTCTCGTCAACGTTGTAGCCGATCGATAACAGATATGTCGCAGGATCATATAAAAACGCATATTCCATCTGCGCAAATTCTTCCGATTGCGTCATTAACTGTTCTATTAACAACATGCGGTCGGTAGCGTTACGGCTACCTGCTTGTACCTGCTGGCTTAACGTGTTGAGAAAATCCGTTTCCCGAGGATCACTCGCTTGTGCAATACGTCTGTCAAATACCGGTATCAACTCTGTATGCAGTCTTGCTAACTGACGTAGATTCAGTACCTTGCCTAGCATCGGAAAATCTTCTTCCCAAGCACCTGTCGTATAGATCTTGACCCATGGTGCCAATGCATACACTTCATCAAGTGCCTCCCTGCACTGGCTCCTCAGTATACGGATCCAGTCATCTGGCTCGGAACCTGATCCGGCATCAATACCTTCTATACTGTCGTTTAATCTGACCAAGCAATCGTGTATCGCTGACAGTGTATGGGGTACAGACAAACAGACAGCCTCCAATATGCGCCCAAATTGTCGCAAACGTGCCGGTATCTCGCCTTCTGGTACATTGGACAACATCCCGTACGTATCCTGAATACCAGGAAACAGCCGCGTACCAAGTATTGCCGTATCATGCAAAGCGTTGAGGCCAGATCGTAAAACGAGTAAATGCCCTGCAAGATTGCCGCTATCGACTGTCGATATATACATCGGCAATAATGGCTTGAGTGTTTGTGTATCGTACCAATTATAAAAGTGCCCCCGATATCGCGCCAGCAAAGCCATCGAACTGAAACTGTATCGGGTACGCTGGAGCAATTTCCCGACAGTGATATAGCCGAAATCATATGCAGACAGATTCGCCAGCAATGACAAGCCGATATTCGTTGGCGACGTCCGGTGTGCAATTGCTTCGATAGGTTGATCTTGCACATTGTCAGGCGGCAGCCAATGATCGTCGGGCCCGACATGGGTTTCGAAAAACAGCCAGATCTTACGAGACAGCATTGTTAAATACTGCGTCTGTTCTTGTGTCAATTGCGTACGCTGACGCAGGATCGGTCGACTGACCCAATACGCCACACCAGGTGCAATCAACCACAATACAAGTATAGGCATGGCAAACATCAGCGCCCAAGGTCGATACCAAAGCAGATAAGCGGTTGTTGCCAGTGACAAGACAGGCGATATCCACATCGACTTGCAATAAGCCAGCAAGCTATTGCCTGCACGTTTATTGGTTTGGTCCGATGCATGCCATTGTAGTAACTGTCGATGGGAAACAAGCACACGCCATTGCGTTCTGATAATCGCATCGCAACTGTAATAAGCTTCATAGGGCAACAGCACGATGTCCAGAATTTTATGCAGGAGATGCAATCCGGCCGAATGCAATATCACAGCGACATGCTGGCGCAAAAGTGTATCTTCGGGTTTGCGCATTGCGCCCAATACCAAGGTGAACAATGTCGACAACAATAAAATAACAAGGATCGCACATGTCCAGAACCAGGCAGAATCCAATGTCATCCAGCCTGTCAACAACAGTGCTGTCAACGCGGCAGGTGTGACGCTACGTCGCAAATTATCCAGCAGCTTCCAGCGCGACAGAACCGATAACGGATTATGCCGACGCATCATTTTTCCGTTGGCGTCGCGCGTTGCCGGCACACTTGGCAAGAGCCATGAAGCAATTTGCCAGTCCCCACGTATCCATCGATGTCTACGGCTGACATCAGCACTATAGCGTGAAGGATATTTTTCATACACCTGGGCATCACTTAATAAACCGGATCGCGCATAACAACCTTCGAGTAAATCATGACTCAGTATGCGGTTCTCCGGCATCCTGTCTTTTAATACATGTTCAAAAGCATCAACGTCATAAATCCCTTTACCGGTGAAAGAACCTTCTCCAAAGAGATCCTGATACACATCGGATACAGTACGCGTATAGGGATCGATCCCTGTTTCTCCACCACACAGCAGTGCATAGCGTGAAGCATCTGCATCTGGCAAACCAACTGCCACACGTGGCTGAAGTATGCCGTATCCATCTACGATACGATCGCGTTGTCCGTCGTACTGCGCCTGATTCAAAGGATGCGCCATTGTCGCGACAAACAGTCTTGCAGCGTCACGCGGCAAATCCGTATCTGTGTCCAATGTAATGACATATTTGACATTGGGTAAACGTGCCGTATTACCTACAATGCAAGAAAATGCATCTGCAGCACCACCACGTAAAAAGGCATTCAGATCTCCCAGCTTCCCACGCTTTCTTTCGTATCCCATCCAAATTTCTTCTTGCGGATTCCATCGTCGTGGACGATGCAACAATAAAAAATTATCCCCGCCAATACGGGGGTATTTCTTATTTAACTGCATGATATTATTTTGTACACAGGACAGTAAGGCAGCATCTTCCGGCAACGTTTCAATTGCCGCATCACTCAAATCGGTGAGCAAACAGAAAGAAAGACTCTCATCACGGTTAGCTAAAAATCGTACCTCCAGTGCTTCTACCAGATCATCAATGCCCTGTGTTGTAAACAACATTGTTGGCACAACAACCAGCGCACTGAATTCGTCGGGAATGCCACGCGAAAAATCCATACGCGGTAATGGTTTAGGTTGGACAGCCAACGTCGCGGCCCAGTTAACAATTGACACCGCAAGTTGACTGGTTGATATCACTGCCAATACGGCGAACAAAGCCAGTAACCAATTTTCCGCACCATCATCATAAGCTTTGGCAACAAGCACTGCCGCACCAGTTATGCAGATCAAAAAGATGCTGCCCAGGTACACAGATAAAGGAAACCGCCGCCCTGTTCGCTGCAATACCTGCAATACCGATGTCGTGCATCCAGCCACATCTTTTAAAGCTGGTAATCCTTTGCCAATCAGGTAATAACCGACATGCGAACGATGCTGTTCTTTATCTGTCGGTGCATCATGGATAGAGGCAGCCTTTGCAAGTTCGATCGCCTTGTTGGCAACGTCTGTTTCTGATAAATGACAACCTCTGGCAAGACGTTCGACAACATGGCGGTATTGGTCACGTGTTGCAAAATCCATATTGCTATAGGCCTGTGCCGGATCTTGCGACAATACATACTCGACGGCACTCGTACTTTCCACGAAATCACGCCAGTCCATCGTACTCAAGCAACGCAGACTACCAATACTGTTACTGATCGACACCTGGTCAGCAGCTTGCCTTTGTGTATCGATCTGTACCAGATGCTCGATCGTCTGGCCAGCTTCTGCCAAATGTTGTACCAACCAGGTTAACGGCAATGCAAGAGAGGGACTTTGTGCCTGTAGACGCCGTACCATTTCGGCTACGAATGCACTTTCCATAGGCGGATTCGAGCGCGCCATGTCGGCAACCAGCAAGATCAGATTCGCCGGATCTTTTTCATTGACCTCCATCATTGCATCAGCCCATGTATGGGCAAGATTACGATGTAAACGGGTCATGGCAAGCCTGCTTGCGACGCGCCTGAGGTTTTCAATCAATGCCAGACGCAACATAATGGGAATAGCCCATAGTTCGCCCAGTTTTAATGTTGTTACCTGCTGATAGGCAACAACAAAATGACGTAGACTTTCAGGATCAACCCGACCATCTCCATGTGCAATCGTCTCCAACGCAATATCATAGACACGTGGTCTTCCTGCAAATTGCCCGAGTAACAACCGTGGTAATTCTTTGCTGTAGTTTTTTGGAAGATGGCGTTTTGCTGTACGGATCTGTTCTTCAATCAGATAGAAATTATCCAGCAACCATTCTGCCGCAGGTGTAATTTGCCGGCCGGCCTTAATCGCTGCAGTTAGCTGGCTACACGCTGTGATAATCACATGTTCGTTATCAGCAAGCCTGCTTAATAACTGATCGTCTTCGCGCTGGGTACCGAGTTGATGCTGCCCTGCCAGAATACGCCCGTACTGCTCCATTTGTAACGCACTAAATAACTCTGCACGCAACGGTAGCTCAACCTCGGTTGGCTGCCCACCGATATCTGGATGCCATATTTTTTTAAAAGTATGCCAGTAATGCCATAAAAATTGACTGCCTGTTTTCATTGCCGATACTTCTTTCTATGCTGCAAATCTCAAACAACAGATTACAGATAATGCTTAGATGAATATCAGGAGCTAAGAGCTGCTCTGTTGGAAACAACTTGTTGATGCACCGCAGGAAATGCGGATAACATGTGCGTGATCGCACCTTAAGAGAATAGGCCGGATACCGTATGGACAAAACAACGTTATCCAGCTTACGATGAGTAATAGGCGAGAAATTAAAACGGCAGGCAGCTTGATTCGCTGCTTTTAAATCTTTTTATAAAAAAATATATATCTTACGGCCCAGTGTATACCATTTAGCCGGGTAAATGTGTTACTTGAGGTTGTAACACGCGCAAAACCGATTGCCCTATTGCAGGGCAATCGAACAAACACGACGACAAAGTCGCATCAATAAACGGTTACTTAAGATTTCAATTTTGCAAAGGCGGCTGCCATTGCATTATTGATTGATGGCGCCTGACGTTGTGTCTGATTCTGATGTTGCGACAAGCGACGTGCATCATTTCGGTCTCCACGTTGTTCAGGTTTTGCACCGGCTACAGGTGCTGCATCGGTCAACCGCATTGTCAATGCAATCCGTTTACGTTTCTCGTCGACTTCCAGTACTTTGACTTTAACTATCTGTCCGGCTTTGACGACAGTATGCGGGTCTTTGACAAACGTATTAGACAGTGCGGAAATGTGAACCAGACCATCCTGATGTACACCAATATCCACAAATGCTCCAAATGCTGCAACGTTGGTAACCACACCTTCTAAAATCATATCCGGACGTAAATCCTTGATTTCTTCGACACCGTCTTTAAATGTGGCAGTCGTAAATTCCGGACGTGGATCACGACCTGGTTTATCCAGTTCTTTTAGAATATCGGTGATAGTCGGCACACCGAATTTCTCGTCGGCATATTTGGCAGGACTCAACGATTTTAACAATGTGGTGTCTCCCAATACACCTTTCACATCTTTTTTGATATCGGCCAATATTTTCTCAACCAGCGGATATGACTCGGGGTGAACACCTGAAGCATCCAACGGATTATCGCCATTCATCACGCGTAAGAAACCTGCCGCCTGCTCGAATGTTTTAGCACCAAGACGCGGCACTTCTTGCAAACTTGCACGCGATGTAAACATGCCTTTGGCATCCCTGTAGGTTACAATACTTTGTGCCACGCTTGCATTCAATCCGGATACGCGCGCGAGCAAAGGTGCTGAAGCCGTATTGACATCGACCCCAACCGCGTTCACACAATCTTCAACTACCGCATCCAATGAGCGCGCCAGTTGTGTCTGACCGACATCATGCTGGTATTGCCCCACACCAATCGATTTCGGATCGATTTTAACCAATTCGGCCAACGGGTCTTGCAAACGGCGCGCAATCGAGACCGCACCACGAATAGATACATCCAGATCCGGTAATTCGCGTGATGCGAATTCAGACGCGGAATAGACCGATGCACCAGCTTCGGACACCACAATCTTGGTCAGTTTTAATTCCGGACGCAGTTTGATCAGGTCTTGTGCCAGCTTGTCTGTTTCACGCGATGCAGTTCCGTTACCAATCGAAATTAACGACACGTGATGTTTTTCGGCTAACTGGGCCAATGTATGCAAGGAACCATCCCAGTCGTTACGCGGCTGATGTGGATAAATCGTGGCGATATCAACTACTTTACCGGTAGCATCGACAATCGCGACTTTCACACCAGTGCGTAAACCAGGATCTAGTCCCATTGTCGCACGCGGACCTGCGGGCGCTGCCAACAACAAATCTTTCAGATTACGTGCAAATACATTAATCGCTTCGGCTTCAGCTGTCTCACGTAAGGTCGTCATCAACTCTGTTTCCAGATGCATGAAGACTTTGACACGCCATGCCCAACGCACTGTATCGGCTAACCATTTATCAGCAGCACGCCCTTGGTTCGATACACCAAAACGCGCGGCAATACGTCCTTCACAAGGATTGTGTGGTGCATCCCATTTCGGTTTTTCTTCTTCCGTATCCAAACGTAGTATGACATTCAATATCTCTTCACGACGACCACGGAACAATGCCAATGCACGGTGGGACGGAATGCTGCCAATGGTTTCCGAATAATCAAAATAATCGGCAAACTTTTCTCCGGCGTCTTGCTTGCCCTCGATCACTTTGGATTCGACAATCCCGTGTTCGGTTAAATATTCACGCAAACTTTGCAACAAGGCTGCATCTTCTGCAAAACGTTCCATCAGAATCTGACGTGCACCATCCAGTGCAGCTTTGGTATCTGCCACACCGGGATTATCGCCATTGTCTGTTGTAAATGCCGGTTTCAAGTACTTGGCAGCTTCTTCTTCCGGATTGATCGTCGGGTCTGCCATCAATGTATCAGCCAATTCGGTCAAACCGGCTTCAGCTGCAATTTGTGCTTTGGTCCGGCGTTTAGGTTTGTACGGTAAGTATAAATCTTCAAGATGCGTTTTATCTTCAGCATGGGTGATGGCATCGAGTAACACAGGCGTCATCTTGCCTTGTTCTTCAATAGAAGTAATGATGGCAGAACGGCGGGATTCCAGTTCGCGTAAATAACGCAGACGTTCTTCCAGCAAGCGCAATTGGATATCATCCAGACCACCTGTTGCTTCCTTACGGTAACGGGCAATAAAAGGAACAGTCGATCCCTCATCCAATAAAGTAATTGCCGCTGCAACCTGTACAGGTTTGGCAGACAGCTCAAGCGCAAGACGTTGTTCTATAGAAGGCAGCATTGTATTGTCAAAAAGTGAAAAACAAGCAAAGCATCATACGCAATTGTTGGGGATGCGCCAATATTGATAAAACAAATTTACCAAAAACCATGCCCAGAACAACACAAAAGCGTCATAAATTAGACGTTTCATGCCTTTATCCGTGATAATAACGGACTTGTTATCGACTCTTTTTATGTGTAGCCAATGTCTATCCGCCTAATCGTTGGTCTCGGAAACCCCGGTGCCGAATATGAACAAACACGCCACAATGCTGGATTCTGGCTGGTTGATCTGTTGGCAAGACAGCGTTTGACAAAAGAGGCGCGCTTTCATGGTCTGGCCACAAAAACCCGTATTGCCGGTAACGAAGTTTGGCTGTTGGAACCCCAGACCTATATGAACCGCTCTGGTCAGGCCGTCGGCGCATTAACGCGTTTTTACAAAATCGCTCCGGAAGAAGTTCTGGTCATTCATGACGAACTCGATTTGCCGCCTGGTACAGCCAAACTCAAAAAAGGTGGCTCGTCAGGTGGTCATAACGGTTTGAAAGACATTACCAGCGCATTAGGTACACAAGACTACTGGCGCTTGCGCATCGGCATTGGCCACCCCCGCACGCTGGGTTTACAACAACAGGTGGTCGACTTTGTCTTGCATCGCCCGCGCAAAGAAGAACAACCGCTCATTGATGAAGCCATTGCCAATAGCGAACGCATTATTCCAATGCTGTGCGAGGGGCAATTCGAGGCTGCCATGATGCAGCTTCATACCGGCAAATAAACATCAGCTAGCAATCATAAAATTATTATTGATTCGCCATAAAAACACCCCAAAGATCAGACATGCATCTGACGTTTGGGGTGTTACCAGCAATAAGAACTGTTATCGCATTTTATTTCAATGTCGCAAACTTCTGTTCCAACCCTTTTGCATCAATTGCACCAGGGATACGGGTACCATCGGTAAAGAA
>JAATFN010000405.1 GCA_015655165.1 Betaproteobacteria bacterium
CGAAGCGTTAGCTCGCTACATTGTTGACGAAGTACAGGATGTGTATCGTCTGCAAGGTGTGAAGATTAACGACAAGCATATCGAAGTTATCGTGCGTCAAATGTTGCGTCGAGTGCAAGTGGTTGATCCAGGCGATACCAGTTACATCACCGGTGAGCAGGTTGAGCGTTCTGAGCTGTTAGATGAAAACGATCGTGTTGTGGCAGAAAATAAGATTCCTGCGACTTACGAAAACGTATTGTTTGGTATTACCAAAGCATCGCTGTCCACAGATTCCTTTATTTCTGCAGCATCGTTCCAGGAAACCACACGGGTTCTGACCGAAGCCGCTATCATGGGCAAGAAAGATGGTCTGCGTGGCTTGAAGGAAAATGTGATCGTTGGTCGTCTGATTCCAGCAGGAACGGGTCTGGCATTCCACCGGGCACGCAAGGAAAAAGATACATGGGAAGCCGAAGAGCGTGTTGCTTTGCTCGAAGCTGAAAGTGCCGCACGTGCAGCAGAAATTGAAGCACAGTCAGCTGAAGTTTTCGGTAACAGTGAGAACCTCGAGGGTGGAGCTTGATGGTTTGATGTAATTGCTGTGAGCGTGGAAACGCTGCAGTAGTTGTATCAACAACTACTAAGTTGGCGTCAGGAGAGATCTTGGCGCCATTTTCATAGGATTGAGGGAATATCTATTTTGTTTTTAGGTTGTAAAATAGCAAGTATCTGAGTCAAGTCAGAGATATAGGTCTTTATATCTCGTGATGCAACTTGTGGCGTTTCTGATGTATCGTCATCCGGTTCTTGACCAACCTTAATTTCAGGAATATACTCGCGAGTTCTCTAATTTAAGCTATATCGGTTAGCTTAAGCGTTCTTTGGTCTTGTCTTTCATGGCGCTTTTCCTCCCGGTGCTTAAATGAAAAAGCATAGTTTTCCGTGCTTTTATTGTAATTTGTTTAGTTCTGGGCAACCGTTTCCAGGGCTAATGTTATTAACGTCGTACTTTGTTGGATATAAAAACGATGCCAACCATCAATCAATTGATTCGCCGACCACGTGTCTCTGCGATCGTGAAAAGCAAATCACCGGCGCTGGAAAACAGCCCGCAAAAGCGTGGCGTATGCACACGTGTTTACACAACGACACCTAAAAAGCCAAACTCCGCTTTGCGGAAAGTCGCTAAGGTTCGTCTGACCAATGGTTTCGAAGTGATTTCGTACATTGGCGGTGAGGGTCATAACTTGCAAGAACATAGCGTAGTACTGTTGCGCGGTGGACGTGTGAAGGATTTGCCAGGTGTGCGCTACCACATGGTGCGCGGCGCTTTGGATACACAAGGTGTCAAGGATCGTAAGCAAGCTCGCTCGAAGTATGGTGCTAAGCGCGCCAAGGCAGCTAAGAAGTAATTTGCATCCGGCGCAAGCCAGATGAAATGAGTCGGTCGAGAGACCGAGTAAGTGGGTAACTATGATGGTTGTCCGCGAGTGCAAAGCGACTAAAGCTGGATTCAGCCATTAGTAGCTCACTCAACTGAAGATAAAGTAAAGGAATCGAAATGCCACGTCGTCGTGAAGTCCCTAAACGGGATATTTTGCCTGATCCAAAATTTGGTAATGTAGAAGTTGCCAAATTCGTTAATGTATTGATGCTATCTGGTAAAAAATCAGTTGCAGAAAACATCATCTATGGTGCGTTCGACCATATCCAAAGTAAGACCGGTAAGGATCCTTTGGAAGTTTTCTCCGCTGCATTGAATAATTGCAAGCCATTGGTTGAAGTGAAATCGCGTCGCGTTGGTGGCGCTAACTATCAAGTACCAGTGGAAGTACGTCCAGTGCGTCGTATGGCACTGTCGATGCGTTGGTTGCGTGAAGCAGCCAATAAGCGTAGCGAAAAATCAATGCCACAACGCCTGGGTGGTGAACTGATTGAGGCGGCAGAAGGCCGTGGCGGCGCAATGAAAAAACGCGATGAAGTGCACCGTATGGCAGAAGCAAACAAAGCATTCTCGCACTTCCGCTTCTAACTGCATGAATGGAACCTTTTCGTGTGCTCCTGCAGCGTTCGGAAGGTTTATCTGAAATTTGTTCGAGCCGAGCGCATATCGTCAAAAGTAGCGCTCGGTTTCGTACATTAAAGACTTAGGATTGACTATTATGGCCCGCAAGACCCCCATTGAGCGTTACCGCAATATTGGTATTTCAGCTCACATTGACGCAGGGAAAACCACCACTACCGAACGTATTCTGTATTACACAGGCGTTAACCACAAAATCGGTGAAGTGCATGATGGCGCTGCGACGATGGACTGGATGGAGCAAGAACAAGAACGTGGCATTACCATCACTTCTGCCGCAACAACTTGTTTTTGGAAGTGGATGGCAGGTAATTTCCCTGAGCACCATATCAATATTATCGACACTCCGGGTCACGTTGACTTTACCATTGAGGTAGAGCGTTCCATGCGCGTGCTTGATGGCGCTTGCATGGTGTATTGCGCAGTAGGTGGGGTGCAGCCACAATCAGAAACTGTTTGGCGTCAAGCGAACAAATATGGCGTGCCACGTTTGGCATTTGTCAACAAAATGGATCGTACAGGAGCTAATTTCTTCAAGGTGTACGATCAAATGCGTGCGCGTTTGAAAGCCAACCCGATTCCTATTCAAGTGCCTATTGGTGCGGAAGAAAATTTTGAGGGTGTGGTTGATCTTGTCAAAATGCGTGCCATTTATTGGGATGATGCTTCTCAAGGGATGAAATTCGATTATCGTGACATTCCAGATAATCTGAAGGACATCGCGCAAGAATGGCGCGAAAAAATGTTGGAAAGCGCTGCCGAAGCCAATGAAGAGTTGATGAACAAATACCTTGAAGAAGGCGATTTGTCGGAAGAAGATATTAAATTAGCATTGCGCCAACGTACGCTAGCTGGTGAGATCATTCCTATGATGTGCGGCACTGCCTTTAAAAATAAAGGCGTGCAAGCCATGTTGGACGCGGTGATCGAGTATTTGCCAGCACCAACAGATATTCCGCCAGTGAAGGGGTTGGATGAAAATGAAGAAGAAGTAGAACGTCGTGCTGCCGATGATGAAAAATTCTCGGCATTGGCATTCAAGATTATGACAGACCCGTTTGTTGGGCAACTGATTTTCTTCCGTGTGTATTCAGGGACAATTCATTCTGGTGATACTGTCTACAACACGATCAAAGGCAAGAAAGAACGTCTGGGTCGTATCTTGCAGATGCATGCGAATCAACGTGAAGAAATTAAGGAAGTGCGTGCAGGAGATATCGCTGCTGC
>JAATFN010000374.1 GCA_015655165.1 Betaproteobacteria bacterium
AGGCACGATACGCTGGGTGGTGCTTGTGCGCAGGAAAGCAATACCGTGCGTTATGGTTTGGAAAAACGGTACATGCACAGTTGCCGTGACAATTATCTGCGGGCTTGTGCACATGATGGCCGTCTTTCGAAACAGGACATTGGCGCGAATGTGAATTTTTTCATGAACGTACCGGTCACGCCCGAAGGTCGCTTGACGTTTGAAGACGGTATTTCAGCCCCGGGCAAGTATGTGGAATTGCAGGCGCAAATGGATGTCATTGTGCTGATTTCGAATTGTCCGCAATTGAATAATCCATGCAATGCCTACAATCCGACGCCTGCGGAGATACTGGTATGGGATTGAAAAAACGTCTGTTTGCATGGATAGATTTTATTCTGCTACTGCGTGCTGGGCGTTTTTCTCCCATATCAGGCGAGCAAATGCGTCATGCGACACAACAGCTTTTTGCCGGGGACGACTCTGGCACATTGTCTTCACATGCCGGGACGGCTCGGCCAGAAATGAAACCTTCGGTCATGTTTGATAAAGTCCTGGTTGCCAATCGCGGTGCGATTGCCTGCCGTATTATTCGTAGTCTGCGTCAATCCGGTATACAGTCAGTTGCCGTCTATTCCGAAGCCGATAGGGATTCGGCGCATGTCGCACTCGCCGATACGGCTGTTTGTATTGGTCCTGCTCTGGCTGTTCACAGTTATCTGAATGTCGAGCGCATCTTGGCGGCCGCACGGGAAACAGGTGCCGGAGCAATTCATCCCGGTTACGGATTTCTGTCGGAGAACCCGGAGTTTGCCGAAGCATGCGAGGCACAAGGTATTGCGTTTATCGGTCCAACACCGGAACAGATGCGTGCTTTCGGTTTAAAACATACTGCACGTGCGCTAGCCGAGCAACACGGGATTCCACTTTTACCAGGTAGCGGTTTATTGGCAGATTTGCCAGCGGCGCTTGTACAAGCCGAACGCATCGGGTATCCGGTGATGCTAAAGAGTACGGCTGGCGGTGGCGGCATCGGTATGCGATTAATCAATAATGCAGCAGAACTGGCTCCCGCTTTCGAGGCTGTACAGCGTCTGGCACAAGCCAACTTCAAGGATGCCGGTTTGTTTTTGGAGAAATTCGTTGCACAAGCACGTCACATCGAAGTACAGATATTTGGTGACGGCAACGGCCGGGTCATTGCGCTGGGGGAACGGGATTGCTCAACACAGCGACGCAATCAGAAAGTCATTGAAGAAACACCTGCACCCCATCTGGTTGCTTCTACCCGTCAGGCTTTATCCGATGCGGCAGTGTTACTTGGCAGGGCGGTAAATTACCGTTCTGCCGGCACAGTCGAATTTGTGCTTGATGCACAAACACAGGCGTTTTATTTTCTGGAGGTCAATACACGGCTACAAGTCGAACATGGCGTGACCGAGCAGATAACGGGTATCGATTTGGTTGCATGGATGGTGCAATTGGCACAGCGCGGAGAATTGTTACTTGAAGCGCCACAGCCACATGGCGCTTCTATTCAGGTACGGATTTATGCAGAAGACCCGGCCCGGCATTTTCAGCCGAGTACCGGCTTGTTGACGCAAGTGGATTTTCCGGATGATGTTCGTATCGAGACGTGGGTGGCAAAGGGGAGCGAAGTCTCTGCCTATTATGACCCGATGTTGGCCAAACTGATTGTGACAGGGTCTGATCGCGCCGATGCAGTACGTCGATTGCAAAGTGCTCTGGCACAAACGCATATTGCCGGTGTGGAGACAAATGTACGCTATTTACGGGAGGTGGTTGCGTCAGACCAGTTTACACAAGGGCGTATTGTGACACGTACGTTGGCCGATTTCATCTACCGGCCCCAAGCGTTAGAGGTATTGGAGACAGGGGTACAAACGACAGTACAGGATTGGCCGGGACGCGAGGGGTATTGGGCTGTGGGTGTCCCGCCTTCTGGGCCGATGGATAACCTGGCTTTCCGTCTGGCTAACCGTCTTGTGGGCAATGCATCCCATGCGGCAGGACTTGAGTGTACCGTGTCTGGTCCGACACTACGTTTTTACGCAGAGATGGTCATCGCACTATGTGGTGCGGATATGGTCGCGACACTGGATGGTATACCGTTGGCATTATGGCAATCGCATGTGGTGAGCGCCGGTAGTGTGTTACGTATTGGTCCGGTAGAAGGAAAAGGTAGCCGCTCCTATCTTGCAATACGTGGTGGTATTGATGTACCTGCCTATCTTGGTAGTCGTGCGACCTTTGTACTTGGTCGGTTTGGCGGGCATGCAGGGCGGACATTACGGGTCGGGGATATGTTGCATCTGGCAGACGAGGTGGCGGATTTGCCGACACAGGTGTTACCGCACTCGGCTATTCCTGCATACCCGGAAAAAGATCATATTTGGGACATTGCTGTACTTTACGGCCCGCACGGTGCACCGGATTTTTTTACCGATAATGATATGTCAATGTTCTTTTCGACAGCATGGCAGGTGCACTATAACTCCAGTCGTACCGGTGTGCGTCTGATCGGTCCTAAGCCATCATGGGCAAGACGCGATGGTGGCGAGGCAGGATTACATCCTTCCAATATCCATGACAATGCCTACGCGATTGGTGCGATTGATTTTACCGGGGATATGCCGGTCATTCTTGGGCCGGATGGTCCAAGTCTGGGGGGATTTGTTTGTCCGGCTGTGGTTGTTGCTGCCGAACATTGGAAGCTGGGGCAATTACGTCCTGGCGATATGGTCCGGTTCCGTTGTATCTCGCAAAGCGATGCTGCAATGCTTCAGAGCACACTGGATCAAAGGGTAACAACATTGTCACTTCCTGCACCAGTTGCATCTTCTACGTCTGTTGCATCTGTCACGCTATCGGGTTCACCTGTTTTATTCGAGCGCGCAACGGTTGATGATCGTCCTGGAATGGTTATCCGGCAGGCCGGCGACCGTTATGTGTTAGTCGAATTGGGACCTTCGCAACTCGATATTGCGTTACGTTTGCGTATCCATGCATTGCACACCGCCTTGCAGGTACAACAACACGAAGGCATCATCGATTTGACGCCGGGTATCCGTTCGTTGCAAGTACATTTTGATCCGCAGCAGATGGATTGCACTGCACTAATCAGGATACTGGTGGCAACAGATGATGCGTTAGGCGACACCGATGATCTGGTTGTCGATTCACGTACTGTGTATTTGCCGTTGTCATGGGATGACAGTTCGACCCGTTTGGCGATTGAAAAATATATGCAGTCGGTACGTCCGGATGCACCGTGGTGCCCAAGCAATATCGAATTCATACGCCGTATTAACGGATTAGACAGTATTGATGACGTGCGCAATATTGTATTTGACGCACAGTATCTGGTGTTGGGTTTGGGTGATGTCTATCTGGGGGCGCCGGTCGCAACGCCGCTTGATCCACGCCATCGTCTGGTGACAACCAAATACAATCCTGCACGTACCTGGACACCGGAAAATGCAGTCGGCATCGGGGGCGCGTACATGTGCGTGTATGGCATGGAAGGCCCTGGCGGTTACCAGTTTGTCGGGCGCACGTTGCAGATGTGGAATCGCTGGCGTGATGCTGCGGGTGGTGCGACTGCTTTTGAAGAAGGCAAGCCATGGCTGCTACGGTTTTTTGACCGTATCCGTTTTTATCCTGTTAGTGAAGAAGCGTTGGCAGTGATACGTTCCGATTTTCCGGCAGGGCGTTATCCGTTGCGTATCGAGGAAGGGAAATTCGGTATGCGTGACTATCGGCATTTCCTTGATGCCAATGCCGCAGATATCCATGCATTCAAACAACATCAACAAACAGCATTCGATGCCGAGCGTGAACGCTGGCGTGAGTTGGGGCAGGCTGAATATGTCGATGAACTGGAACCGGTGATTGTACAAACAGATGTCGGGGAATTACCAGAAGGCGCATCTGTTGTGTGTAGTCCTGTGTCGGGCAGTGTCTGGAAAGTGCAAGGTGCTGAAGGCGATTTGGTGGCTGATAACGATCCATTGGTCATTGTCGAGTCGATGAAAATGGAGTTTTTAGTAGCCGCACCACAGAAGGGGCGTATCTGGAAAGTGCTTTGTACTGAAGGTAGTGCTGTGGCTGCCGGGCAAGAGGTCATCATTCTCTGTCCGCAAGAAACTACTGCACAAAGCGGGACATTGTCGGAAATGGAGGTGCCATAACACACCCGGGTTGTGTGCCTTTATAAAAAACAGGTGGGGAAAGTTGTTTTTTGAAATGATTGGTTTGTATGTTCTTTTTCGGATGGGGAATTGATATGAATAAGCATTTTTTGTTTTCTGGCAGGGGTGTATGCGGCATGGTTGCAGGCATGTTCGGTTTTTTTATGTCACCGGTTTTTGCACAAAATACTGTTGCCGATAGTGCGGCAGAGCAATCGGTTGCTACCGCAACAGCATCGTCCGCGTGGGCAGTGACAGGACATGTGGATGTGACATCGCGTTATATTTTGCGTGGTGCGACAACGACTTATGGCAACAGTGGTCCACTTGGCAACGCAGGTGCCGATGCACCTGAATCTTCCAGTCCGGTTTTGCAATGGGGTGTTGATGCTGTACATCAGAGTGGCTGGAGTGTCGGCTATTGGGCTTCGATGGTGAATTATTCGTATAAACAGCTTGGTAATTCCTATGAGGATAGAAGCATCACCGATTTTCAAAAGAGAAAATCGATCGAAAATGATTTCTATGCTGCGTATACCGGCACGATTTCAGGCGATTTGAATTACACGGTAGGTCTGACTGGATACTATTACCTGAATGGAAGTCATTCAAACGCGCTGGAAACAAAAGTCGGTCTTTTATACGGTCCTTTCTCGGCGACTGCGCAAACATTGATGAACGATACGATCTGGGGAAATAAAGGTGATACATATTGGTCGGCAGCTTATACAGCCACACTGCCGTATGACATTGTGTTTACCGGAACACTGGGTTTGTTTACCTACCATCGTGAAGGAAAATATCTGGGCACGACTGATACATTGACCGGTACATCCTGTGGTGCGGATTCGGCATTTATCGTCAACGGATGCTATAGCGGCAATAAGCCGGTAGGTGGTGCATTTCGTCACCTGACGTTAGCGTTGAGCGCACCGATCCCGGGTACACCGGTCAGTGCCTCTGTACAATTGATTCTGGGTGGAGATAACCGTTTCGGGATACATCAGAAGCACCGTCTGGTTGGTGCGTTAAGTTACACATTCTAATGTGATGACCTGCGGGTTTTGTTTAGACTTGCAGGTCAATAATTTGCTTGTTTTGTACAAGCATTGCAGAAGGCATGTCCGGTGTCCATCAATCCGCATACGGGTTGGTTAGCGGGCATCTGTCAGCGTTAATTAGTACTAGTGTGTTGTTGAAACCCTGACGCATAACGCTTGAATGCGAAACCGCACCAGAGTAGACCCAGTACAGCGATTGTACCTCCCACAAAACCGATATTGCCCATGCCGTAATGCAGACTTACCTGATTGCCCAATAATGCACCTGCGCCAATACCGATATTGTAGATCCCGGAGAACAGGGACATGGCAACGTCTGTTGCATCTGAGGCCAATGTGAGTACTTTGGCTTGCATGGCTAAACCAAAACAGATAATGGCAATGCCCCAAATGCCCGTCAGAATACGTAATGGCCATGTGTATTGCGCGAGCGGCAGTAATAACAGCAGGCAAACTGCAAGGGTTGCAATGGTTACCAACAGAAACCCTCTTGGAAATTGTAGATTGAAGCGGCTAGATAGGAAGCTTCCTAAAATCCCCGCACCACCAAAAATCAATAAAAGTAATGTGGTAACGTGGGCATCCAGATTGGCAACAGTTTGCACGAATGGTTCAATATAGCTATATGCAGTAAATTGTGCTGTGATGACTACGACTGTCAAGACATAGAGTGCAAGGAGTGCGGGACGTTTCAAGAACAGTGGCAGGCTTTTTAAGGAGCCTGCGTGTTGACTTGGTAGGACTGGTAATAATTTGAATAGACAAACCATGATCAGTGTTGCCGCGACGCCGATCATGA
>JAATFN010000164.1 GCA_015655165.1 Betaproteobacteria bacterium
ATTGCGGCAATGGCAGCAGCATCGATTGTATGCGGGCAAATCCGTTGGCACAGGCGTATCAATACTTCATCGATGCTGTATTCGCCATCACCGTTCTGGTTTTCTCTTTCCTGTGCGATGTCGGCTTCGATACTGCAACGTTCATAATACACATCCCAATGATGCCGGAACGCCGGTAGTAACTGATGATGATATGCCAGTGACAGATAATAGGCGCAAGCCAACTTGGAAGAGTCATGGTGACCGTTCCTGCGCAGTAGCGTATCCCAGACATCGATTGTCATCAGTTGATAGTTCATGGCACACACTCAGGATGAGACAATGTGACGAACGAATTGCAGGCATTGACTCAAGAACTTCCTGACCGGTGTCGGGAGAAATGCCAGGCGCGTACTGTAGGCCAGTGAGATGGCATACAGTACATCTTGTTGTGTGGCAACAGACGGTGCGACGATAGCCGGGCGACGATACGTTGGTGTATGATTGCCACGTTCGGGTTGTTCTCCTGCGAGAATATGGTTTGTCGCAGTAATAAACTGTTGTGATTCGTGGGTTAATGGACGTGACTGCATAAATTGTACAGCTGCACCAGACATAGTCCGGCGTTGTTCTGCATCATTGAGTAGCTGCATCATTGCCAGTGCAAGACTTTCCGGTGTCGGTAAACTCAGCATGATGCTGTCATCATGAAAATCGTAAAAATTATTTTCTCGCCAGAATTCGACAACAGGTAAACCTGCTGCCATCATTTCGAACGGGATGCGCGAGGGATTCGATGCACTCAGACATAAACCGACTTCGCAGCGGTTATATAAGCGATTGCATTCTTGCAACCCCAGTAAACCCAGATGCTGATAGTCGAATGGGATATCTCCGGGTAGTGGCGGTGTCGAGCCGTACATGTAAATAGTGACTTCTGGCATCTTCTTTTTGACGATCGACAATGCTTTCAGTCCTATGCTCGGGCAACGTCTTGGTTTATCCGGTTGATGGATAAAACAGATGGCCTTTTATTTTTTTATATCTGGTAAAGGTCGATAGATCGTGGTATCTGCACCAAAATCGATGTTGTGTGCAGGTGTATCAAATTGCGTTTCGAGCACATGTTTTAGCCAACGTCCGATGGTAATGGGTGTCAAATCATATCGATACGAATTTTCGGCGAGTAGATAGATATCGCCCATCGCTGAGAACATGGCTTCATAGTCCTGTACAAAATACCCTTTTTTGCACGGAAATGGCAGTGCACTGACAATGGCCGCAGAATGCCAGATCGTGGCAAATACCATGTCGACAGGCTGGATATGATCCCAGCCGAAATAAGCATGTTCGAAGTCATAGCCAAATAACTGCTTGATCGCTGCAGTGGCTTCAGCTTGTTTACCGACCCCGCCGATATAGATGACGCAACGATGACCGTGTTTATTGAGCGCATCGGCATGTTGCAATATTGTCCTGTGTCCACCGGATCCGGCAATCAGGCCGGGAATCAGCCATGCAATACTAGCCATAAAATTTCCTTGTAAGTAAAACATGCACTAGTTTTTTTGCCAGTAATATTGGACTGTGCAGCAATTTTCTATAATGCTCGATGATGTATTGTTGTTGTACGATGGTCTGCAAATGTTCTTCAATCGCTTTTTTTTGCGCGGCACAAGTGCGATCGAGATCGATAATTGCCGCATGTAAATCGGTAATCCATTGGTCAAGCACATCCTGGTTGTTGAAGGTTATTGTCGGCCAGGTTGACTGGGGTTTGCACAAGACAAACGAGATGAACTGTTCTTGATGCGATATATCGCAAAAGGCAACAGACAAACCACTCAGGCGCGCGAGAGCAAAAACGGTTTTGGGTGTGAGCAGATACAAATGTTCTGGAAATATGGAGGATGGGAGAGGCAATGGCGCCTGCAAGATAATGACACCTTGTTCTGTCAATATTTCCGAGATCGCCGTTAACAGTACAATCGGGTCGTTGACATGTTCGATGACGTGCCACAAAAATGCAGCATCGGTTTTTTTGTCCGAGCGTGAGATGTGTGCGATGAAGTCTTCGGCTGCCATGCATTGCAACATAGTATGGTCGATACCATAGTACTCTTGTGCACGTTTGACCAGCACTTGTGCAGGTTCGGCACCTGATGGCGTGTAGCCTTCACGACGCAAAGCCTCGATGAGTGCACCGCGCCCAGCACCAATATCGATAATGAATGGTGCAGTTTCCGACGATGGTAAAAAACCTTTATCACGATAAAACATGACGACACCGCGCAGATCTTCGGCAAGCTTGTCGAATTCTGCGTGTGTATCGCTTGACCATTTGTTTTCGTAATAGCTTGTTTGCTGATGTGTGTTGTCCTGATGTTGTACGGCATTATAGTTGGGTGTTAACGCGCCACATACTGTGCACAACGAGAGTGTGACAGGCATACCGGCGTCATCTGGCAATGTGCAGAGTTGTCGTATGCCAATGGCATGACAGCAACCACATTGTTGTGGTTGTGTCTGTGTTGCATGGTCTTTCAGTGCCATCACAGATCTGTTCCTTTCATCAATACCAGTCAAGAGAACTCAGTCCAGGTAATCGGTTTCAGAGGTAACGCCTGTCAAGCAGGGCTGATCCAATGTCGTAAGCGTGATCGTAGATAACGCGCATAGTGTTTAAGTACATTTTCCGGTTTCGGTTGCTTTTGAATTAACGCGATTCCGCACCCATCACGGTAAATATTCTGGGGAGAGAACTGGTCTGTCACAAAGTTGTTAAGTAGCAATGGACGGATATGGCGTTTCATTGTCCACTCGTCGATTGCACGTAATACACCGCCTTGTTTGGTCGCATCGAATGTTTGTGCACAACGGGAGACATCATGCATAACGATCAATCCGCCGATTGGCAAAGCGTCATACCATAAGTCGAGCTCTTTTAACGTATGTGCATATTGATGGGATGAATCAATAATCACCATTTGTATCTCACGTTCAAAATACGCACGTGCCTTAGCTGGTAGATCTGCATCTGCAGAATTGGCAATACATAAATTGACTTGGTGTTCGATGCCGGCTTTACTGACCCATGCATTGGTAAATTCAGTGACCTGTGGATCAATGTCGATACTAAAGAGCGCCTTTTGTTTGCCCATGCTTCGCAAGAGAAAGCCGAGCAGTAACGTAGAGTATCCGGCGTAATGTCCGCACTGGACAATCGCATTAATACCGTTGCCACCAATTAATCCGGCGACAAATGAAATACCGGGTATGGCCATTTCTCCAGGGTTGTCGAATACTTGTTCAGTCGTTGAAAACCAGTTATCCATAATGTGCCACTCTTCATTGCTTAATCCCGCAAAAATAGGTGGCGTATAGTGGTTATCCGGAATTTTGTACCACCAGTAACGACTATGATCCCGTTGATGAAAATCAGCACTGCGTGTGGAAGGTAACATTACGATATCCTCATGTGGATGGTTATATCATCATGCGTGTAATTCAAACTCGGTCAGTGGGCAATTGAATCGTCCATGTACGGCTTTGCCGCGCGTGACAGACTGAATCGTGATAATGTTGTTGCTCCAGCATTCGATGTTGTGGAATAGCGGATCGGTGCCACTGCCAATACCGAAGGTAAAAATGTAATTGTCTTCTTTGACTTCCGGCCATGTCCATTTTAGCGATGCGATCATATTGTTACCTTGCGGAAGTGCGACGGTCCGTGCAAACGAAGATAAGGTCGTCTCGCCAAAAATCGGGTTACCGAAAACATCGCGGCAGAAGTAACCGATGATGCCTTGTGCGACAGCATGGTGTACATCCAGTAGTAACTGCACATTGACCGTGTCGCCGGGATAGGCAATGCCAGAGAACGCACGTTCTTCGATAAAAAGACGAAACCCTTTGATAATGGCATTGGATTTTCCGCCGCGTTTATTGACGGGAATACGGATAAATCCTTTCGGGAAATCTGTATCGTATGTGCCCTCTTCCCCGGTGTTGCCGTCATTATGGACAAAACGTGTATACGCTTCGATGCATTCCAATGGTGTTCCGGACATGCGTAATGTGCCGTGATCCAGAAAAATTGCACGATCGCACAGATTAGCGACAGCAGCATGGTCATGGCTGACAAAGATACGTGTTGTGTGTTGCATGCGGGTTTTCATGAAATCGATGCATTTGGCCATGAAAAACACATCGCCGACAGCTAACGCTTCATCAATAATCAATATGTCAGGCTCCACTGCAATTTGCACGGAAAATGCCAGACGCATTAACATGCCGCTGGAATAGGTTTTGACAGGTTGATCGATGAATTCACCGATTTCCGAGAAATCGATGATGGTTTGCAGACACGCTTGTGTTTGCTTTGTAGATAAGCCCAGCAAAGAACAGTTCATATAGACGTTTTCACGTCCGGTAAATTCGAGATTGAAACCGGAGCCGAGCTCTAGCAATGCGGCAACGCGCCCGGTAATTTCTACCGATCCGGTGGTCGGCGTCAATGTACCGCTGATAATCTGGAGTAACGTCGATTTACCGGCCCCATTGCGCCCGAGAATACCCAGACTTTCCCCTTGTTTTACTGTAAAGGAGAGATCGTCTAATGCCCGGAATTCTTTGTAATACGGTTTTTGTTGTAAACCGAACAAACGACGCAGCGGCGCCGTAACATATTGTTTGATACGTGCTCTTGGCGACGCATAAATATGGAAATTCTTGCCGAGGTGGCTAACACGGATGGCGGTATCAGAGGACATCTGCAAAGCCCCTCCTCATTTTCTGGAACAATGCAAAGCCAAGCCACACGATACACAACGAAAACAGGAGAAACAGACCCCACACATGCCAGTCGGGCAATTGTGCCAACAACATTACACTGCGCGCTTGCTCAATGGCAACGGTCAGTGGATTGCACATCATCAGTGGCTGATAGGTGTGCGGTATGGCTGACAGAGGATAGAAAATAGGCGATAGAAACAATAACACAGACATTAAAAAACCGACGAGATGAGCAATATCCTTGACATACACACCACATGCAGCGAGTATCCAGCTGCATCCCAGTGTCGATAAAACAAGTGGTACAAGTATCAAGGGCAACAATAAAATGGTCGCTGACGGTATACCAAAGAGGACGATATAAAATACCAGCCAGACAGTAAAGGCAATCACCCATTGGAACAGTGATGTGGCAAGTATGATTACCGGTAAAATCTCCAGTGGGAAGATTACTTTCTTCACATAATTGATGTTACCGTGAATGATGACGGGCGCTTTATTGATGCAGTCTGAAAACAAATTAAATAAGATGAGTCCCGCAAATAAAGTGAGTGCGAATTCCGACTTGGAATCTGCCGTGTTTCCCCAGCGCGATGTGAACACCATACTAAAGACAAACGTATACACGGCGAGCATGCACACCGGATGAATGACAGACCAGGCCAGACCCATTGCCGAACCCCGATAACGCGAGACGATTTCTCTTTTTGTCATCTGATAAATTAGCTGACGGTTTTTCCATAAGCTACGCACTAATGCAGCGGGCGAAGTAGAAAATGCAGCGTGCGGGTTCATAAAAAACCTTCCGGATTTTGTTGTTGCCATCGCCATGAGTCGGCACACATGGTGTTTAGGTCACGTACGGCACGCCACCCCAACAGTGTTTCTGCCAGCTTGGGATCTGAATAGTATGCAGGCAGATCACCCGCTCTTCGTGGCGAGACAGCATAGGGAATTTTTTTGCCGGATGCTTTCTCGAATGCATGCACGACATCAAGAACGCTATAGCCTATGCCTGTTCCGAGATTGACAGCAAAGCAGTTGGGTGTGGTTAATTGCTTTAATGCCAAGACATGTCCGATGGCCAGATCAACAACATGAATATAGTCACGTACA
>JAATFN010000123.1 GCA_015655165.1 Betaproteobacteria bacterium
CAAGGAGTCATTGAGATAAGATACAGGAAAGACCATGTCTGCACCGGATGTCCTAATTTTATTAACGAGCGGTGTCGCATCGGTTATACCAAGTGGATATGCCTCGTCAATAACGATCTCGACCTGTGCAGTTTTAGCTGCTTCTCTGATGCCTTTTGCTTGCGTAGTACCATATGCCGTATCTTCATATAAAAGGGCAATTTTTTTAACGGGTTTTCCTGTTTCTTTTAATAAAGCCAATGCATCATCAAATTGTGCACGGCCAACTGCTGTGCCTTTTGGCGATACCTGGAAAATATTTTTATAACCGCGACCGACAATCTCATCTGCAAATGCGAATGTAATTAGTGGTACGCCAGCACGCTCGGAAACCTCACTCGCAGCAATTGTTGTTGATGAAACAAATGCACCAACAATACCTACCACATGCTCTCTTGAAATCATGCGTTGCACTGCAGATCCAGCGCTATTGGGTTGTGGAGTATCCGCTATAACCAATTCAACCTTTCTTCCTCCTAACGACTTTACACCTCCGTTTGCATTGAATTCATCAACCGCTAATTTGATACCGTTTAGCGATGTATTGCCAAAAGCGGCATTAGGTCCCGATAAAGGTTGAATAATCCCAATTTTGACTGTCGGCTCAACTGCATAACTATGGGCAGTCAATGATGCAACAGCAAAAACACCCAATGAAAAGCCAGTCAATGACTTTTTGATACTTAACATAGCAACCCCTATCCTTGAGAACAAACAAATAACTTCTTCAACATAAAAACAGTCGTAGTGCATTGGGGTTTAATATTATTTCGACACACATATATCGTCAACAAATTTCGACATAAAATTTAATTTGATATTAAACCTCACCATCAACAAGCATAAAATCACCATTTATCACCTAATATGCACAAATTTAGTGATTTTATTTAGTTAAATAATTGTCCATATTTCTCGACAAAATATAAAAATAAATAAAACATCAGCGTATAAAAGTAAGATTTTTTATGCAAACCATTGTCGATACACAATGAAATACATCAAAAAGAGAAACAACCACAGGGAATAGAAAATCTTATTTTCGCTAAAATAAACGGGACTTCACACGACAGTTGTATAGCGATCTGCCGCAAGACAGGTCATTGAAAAACAAATACAGTACTATGTCTTCGATTAGCAATCATAGTCAGACCATATCGGTGTCAAACGACAGAAACACAGCGGAAGACTCTTGATCAAGAGTAAATCAAACATACATGCCAGATGTAAAAAAACCGCCCCCGAAAATAGAATATCGGGAACGGTTTTTAGGTACCAACCAATAAGGCATATTGGCAATACAGTAACACAAGTTCACATATCAACTACAAGTCATACATCGTTTAAAGTGATCCCTTGCATTACGTTACAGGCAAGTCCATCATTGATTCAGCAATACACTGAGAATCACGCCGGTTGCAATCGCAACCAATACATAATCACCACCGACCTGAACCCATTGTTGCCCACGTGGTGGCGCATTCAAATGGTGACCACGCCAGTCATCGACAACATACTGTCTGCCGTGATAGTAGTTCGGCAAACGGGCACCTCTATATAAATCATGTCCGGGGCCGGCACCTCGTGCCTGTTGTGGACCCCCATCTCGTCGTCCGTCATTACGGCCTGGCCCACCATCACGACGTTCCTGCTGTTGACCACGGCGTTGTGCTTGCGCACCACCCCGATTATCATGCCCTTGCTGCCCGTTAGATCCACGCTGATCTTGTTGCCCACCTTGTCGTTGATCTTGTCCACCTTGTCTTTGATCTTGTCCACCTTGTCTTTGACCCTGCCCGCCTTGTCTTTGGTCTGGCCCACCTTGTGCAAATACAACTGGGCTAACTGACATGGACAGCGCAAGCACTGCCGCAACGATCGCTTTGGTTTTCATTTTTACTCCCTTTTCTGTCATGCAACACAAGTTCCATCAAGAACCTGTACTTACATTCATAAGCAAATGTATTGTTATTACACACAAAGAGTAACGCGTTATACAGCCAAATTTTGTACAAAACCGTAACAGCATGTATCAACAACACACCTGTACATGACACGGCCACACATAAAAACACCCCAAGGCTGGATGTCTATCCAGACTTGGGGTGGCTTTAAAAACGTGTGCGTTGTATCGCACACATCATCTTTATGGTTTGTAAGCGGCAACACCTGCAGTGATCACTGCTTTTGCAGCTTCTGCATCCGCATAACCATCCACTTTGACCCACTTACCCTTTTCAAGGTCTTTGTAATGCTCGAAGAAATGTTTGATCTGGTTCAAGTGGAATTCACCGACATCTTCCGGACTCTTCCATTTGCTGTACAGAGAAATAAGCTTGTCGACAGGAACTGCCAGCAATTTGGCATCCACACCGGCTTCATCAGTCATGTTCAACATACCGATTGTACGGCAGCGGATCACAACACCTGTGGGCAACGGGAATGGTGTAATAACCAGCACATCGACCGGGTCTCCATCGTCGGCCAGTGTTTGTGGAATATAGCCATAGTTACAAGGATAATGCATGGCGGTACCAATGAAACGATCCACAAAAATGGCACCGGTTTCTTTGTCTACTTCATATTTGATCGGATCCGAATTCATCGGAATTTCAATGATGACATTAAAGTCATTCGGCAAATCGCGACCTGCAGGAACATTGCTCAAACTCATGATACGTTCTCGAAGTTAAGGGAATAAAACGTCAGATTATAACGCCAGATATACCTTGCTGACAGTCAGAATATAACTGCCTGAAGACAGGTTGACATTCAGCCAGTACATGAAACTTTTTTATGCAGATAACGCGCACCGTTTATAGTGCTCTGCCGCCTTCTCTGGCTGATTTAAAGCATCATACATCTGGGCCAAACCCAAATTGGCCTCGCGCACAATGCGCGGATCAATTGTCAGGCTTAATGCTTCTTGCAAATGCTGCTGTGCCTTACCCCATAGTTTCTGACGCAAACACAATACACCTAGCGTCAATACCAGTTCAGGATCATTAGGACGTTTGGTCATCCAGCCTTCACAACGCTCGATCTGCCCCAGCAACACTGGAGAACCTGCTTCGGTAACCGCTTCGCGATAGGCCTGTAACAATGTGCTATCCCAGTTAGCATGCAAGGCCTTTTCCAGCAACACACGAGCCTCATCATGCA
>JAATFN010000048.1 GCA_015655165.1 Betaproteobacteria bacterium
AAGGCAACGCCGCCCCGTTCCTGTTGGCGCAGGACAACGGATATTTCGCCGCCGAAGGCCTGGACGTGACCATCGTGACCGAATGCTGCGGCTTGCTGGTCACCGGCAATACCTGCAATGGCAATCGGTTCGCCAAAGAGTTCGGCATGTGTATGGGCGACGATGTGTGAACTGGCAGCAACCTGTGGCAGCATGGATGACGGGATATCCAGTAATGTCAGGAGTTCTTGATCCCAAGTCAAGGTATGGATATTAAACAGCAAGGTACGCGATGCATTACTGACGTCGGTAATGTGTTTTCCGCACAGTTTATAAATGAGCCAGCTGTCAACGGTACCAAACGCCAGTTCGCCACGTTCGGCTCTCGCACGTGCAGCGGGTACATTGTCCAGAATCCATTTGAGTTTTGTGCCGGAAAAATAGGCATCCAGTACTAGTCCTGTTTTTTTCTGGAACAAGGCGGCTTTGTTCTTTTGTCTTAATGCATCACAAAACGGCGCCGTTCTCCTGTCTTGCCACACAAGTGCATGATGGATTGGTTCACCGGTTTTTTTATCCCAGACGATGGTTGTTTCACGTTGATTGGTGATACCAATGGCGGCAATGTCTTTGGCGGTGATGCCTTGCTTTTTCAAGAGTGTTTGTGTCACTGCCAACTGCGAGTCCCAGATTTCATTCGCGTCATGTTCGACATGGCCGATATGCGGAAAGTATTGCGTCAATTCTTTTTGTTCGATTGCAACGACCATCCCTTTGCGATCAAATAAAATCGCGCGCGAGCTAGTAGTTCCCTGATCCAATGCGAGGATAAAACGTGGCATCACCAATACTCCTGTCTCAACTAGGGACGATACGGATATTCTAACCTACCGGGTGTGGCTACCCGCAAAGAGAGCACACACCCGGACAACGGGTACTGTTGCAACTCCTGTTCACTACGCATATTGCGTGCTGTGGTAATGTAGAGCGTGCGTAAATCTTCGCCACCGAATGCCATCATGGTCGGGCACATCGCGGGTAATCTGATTTCTTCCAATAGCTCGCCTGTTGGCGCAAAGCGTAGTACGCGCCCACCTTCGAACATGGCAACCCAGTAGTTGTCGGCACTGTCAACTGCAGCTCCATCGGGTCGCCCACCATATGTCTTGGATGATTTGTCGGCATCGAACTGTGCGAAGATACGGGGGTGGCTTGTTTGTCCGGAGGCAAGATCGAAATCATATTGGCGAATGACATGCGCCGGTGTATCGGCATGATACAGCATCGTATTGTTGTTATTAAATGCTACACCGTTCGATGTGGTCACAGGATGCTTTGCATCGATGATGGTGCCTTGTGCGATGCAATAAAGTGTTGCGCCGGCTTTGTCGCGCGGTTCGTAAATTGTGCCCGCCCAAAAACGTCCACGGGCATCACACCGTCCGTCATTAAAACGCATGATGGCAGGATCATATGGGGCACGTACAATCTGTGTAAAGCGACCGTCGTCTGGATTAAAGTGAACCAGGCCTGTGCGGAGTGCGACGACAATACCGCCATCCTCATGCAAGGCAATGCATCCAGGTTCTGTGTCCAGTGGCCAGTGGGTATGAAGATTGTTGCGTGTTTGCAGCCGATGCAAAGCTTTGCCGGGAATGTCGATCCAGTAGAGTGCATGTTCTCTTGCATGCCACAACGTGGACTCGCCAAGTAGCATGGTAGCAGGACAGGCGGCTTGTATCTGGTAGGCTGGCATAGATCGATCAATCAATCAGTGTGGGATTGATACCATTATGCCTAAACTGTACGGTAGCGCACAGCCGGTGACGGATAAAAAATGCCTCTGTCAAAAGCAGAGGCATGTTGGCAGAGCAAGACCAGCGGTATACTTAGTTGGACCAGCCACCGTCGATCATATGGATCGCACCAGTTGTGAAACCTGATTCGTCGGATGCCAGATACAGTGCCAATGCGGCGACTTCTTCAGCTTTGCCGATACGCCCCATTGGTTGACGCGCTACGAAGGCAGCCTGCACTTCCGCAATGGTTTTACCGGTTTCTTTGGCTTGTGTTTCGATACGTTGTACCAGGGACGGTGACTCGATGGTGCCTGGGCAAATAGCGTTACAACGGATGCCTTGACCGACGAAGTCGGCAGCGACAGATTTTGTCAGACCAATGACTGCGGCTTTACTTGAACCGTAGGCAAAACGGTTTAACACACCCTTGACGGAGGAAGCGGCTGACGCGATGTTGACGATTGCACCGGATTTTCTCTCCAGCATACCTGGCAACACGGCACGGATTGTATTGAACATGGCACGTGCATTGATGTTG
The DNA here is from genome assembly GCA_015655165.1 of Betaproteobacteria bacterium. Classification (GTDB taxonomy): domain Bacteria; phylum Pseudomonadota; class Gammaproteobacteria; order Burkholderiales; family Burkholderiaceae_D; genus Herbaspirillum. The sequence continues at coordinate 2,317 of JAATFN010000048.1, forward strand.
AACGACAGATCCCATGCTTTGTCATCACATTCCAAAATGTTCCCGGCATGGACATAACCTGCACAGTTAAACAATACGTCGATAGTACCGATTTTTGCAACGAGTGCTTCGATAGCTGCACGATCTGTGACATCGAGAACGTGTGTCTCTACACCTTGTAATTGTGCCAGTGCATCTTTGTTGATGTCTGTTGCGATAACGCGCGCACCTTCACGTGCAAACAATTCGACTGATGCACGGCCAATGCCTTGTGCAGCAGCTGTAATTAAGACGGTTTTACCGGCGAGACGGGATGACATAATCACTTTTCCTTAACAGATTTAAACGAGATTTCTTTTTGCGAGGTTCTTGATAAAGGCGGACAGACCAAACGTCCATGGCGTCACTTTATCAGTGTAATTCACACGGTTAACGAGCGCACCTAATTGTGGTGTGGAAATCGTCACAATATCGCCGACTTGATGTGTGAAACCTTGACCTGGCCCAAATCGGTCCTGTGTCGGTGCAAACATCGTTCCCAAGAACAATACCAGGCCATCTGGATACTGGTGGTTTGCATTAATCGCGTGAGAAGCTAATTCTAACGGATCACGGCTGATTTTTGACATCGAACTGCTACCTTTTAATGTAAAACCTTCTGTACCATCGACTTGCATTGCCAATTCGGCACGGCGTACATGGTCAATATTGAAGTGTACATCAAACAGGCGGATGAACGGGCCAATCGCGCTAGAAGCATTGTTGTCTTTGGCTTTACCCAGCAACAATGCACTACGGCCTTCAAAGTCGCGCAAGTTGACATCGTTGCCCAGTGTGGCACCAACTACTTCAGCGCGGCTGTTAATTGCCAGCACGATTTCAGGCTCCGGGTTATTCCATGACGACTTTGGATGAATACCGACTTCTTCACCCAGACCGACTGACGACAGCGGTTGCGCTTTGGTAAAAATCTCGGCATCAGGACCAATACCTACTTCGAGGTATTGTGACCATACGCCTTGTTCTAATAGGACATCTTTTAATCTTGCGGCTTCAACTGAGCCTGGTACAACCGACGACAGGTTGTCGCCAATGACTGCCGTAATGGCTTGACGTACAGAGTCGGCTTTTGCAGCATCGCCGCGTGCTTGTTCTTCAATCACGCGCTCTAACATGCTGGCGACGAATGTAACGCCGCTGGCCTTGACAGCTTGTAGATCGATGGGCGCCAATAACCAGGGACGGGATGTGTCACGGTTCTCAATATTCGAATTATGTAAAACGTCCTCTAGCGACGCCAGACGTGGCAGGGAAGTCGCTTTGTTCACTGCAGCAGCAGGATTGTCCAGTTCCAGCAATTGGCTTGAAGTAACCGCTACGGATGTCAGATCATAGACACCATCTGCCTGGATTTTAACCAGTATCGGTCCAATTTCAGGTTGCCAGAGTCGGCCGATCAATGTGGCCTTTTGGTGATCTTCAGGTAAATGTGCTTGAACTGTAAACGCTTGTGCCATGTCTCGTGACCCCGATTCTTTCTGATGTGTGCAACCCGTGCGAGTGCATCGTATTAAATGCCACTGCAACATCGGATGATGTTGCAGTGGGGTATGTCAACTACGTGTTATGCATAGATACCGATATGCCAAGGAACAAATTCGTTTTGGCCATAGCCGTGCAACTCGCTCTTGGTTTTTTTACCTGATGCGGCATCCAAAATCATCTGGAAGAATTGCACACCGATTTCTTGCGGTGTTGTCAGGCCTTCTGCGATACCGCCACAGTTAATATCCAGATCTTCTTCCTGACGTTGCCACAATGCAGTATTGGTTGCCAGTTTCAAAGATGGTGCCGGTGCACAGCCATAAGCCGAACCACGACCTGTTGTGAAGCAAATCATGTTTGCGCCACCTGCGACCTGACCTGTTGCCGAAATCGGGTCGAATCCTGGAGAGTCCATAAACACAAAGCCTTTTGCTGTAACACGCTCGGCATGTTTATAGACATCAACCAGATTGGTTGAACCACATTTGGCAACAGCACCTAACGACTTTTCCAGAATGGTTGTCAAACCACCTGCTTTGTTACCTGCAGAAGGATTGTTATTCATTTCTGCATTGTTACGTGCACAATAATCATCCCACCAAGCGATGCGATCGAGTAGTTTCTGACCGACTTCAGCCGAGACGGCGCGACGTGTCAACAAATGTTCTGCACCGTAGATTTCCGGTGTTTCAGACAAAATGACGGTACCGCCATGGCGTACCAATATGTCTGCTGCCGCACATAATGCCGGGTTCGCTGTAATACCGGAATAGCCGTCAGAGCCGCCGCATTGCAAGCCGATTGTGATGTGGCTTGCAGAGACATCTTCACGCGTGACATTGTTTGCTACGGGCAACATTTTTTTGATTTTTTCAATACCGAGTGCCACTGTCTTTGCTGTGCCACCCGTATTTTGAATCGTGAAGGTATGGAAGTATTCACCTTCCTTCAGATTGTATTGTTCCATGATGGCCGGGATCTGGTTGGTTTCACAACCAAGACCGATTACCAGTACACCGGCGAAGTTGGGGTGAATGGCGTAACCGGCCAAAACACGGCGTAATAACTGAATCGGTTCACCTTGTGCATCGATACCACAGCCATCACCATGCGTTAATGCAACGACACCATCAATATTCGGGAAGTCCGCCAGTGCTGCAGGATTGATATCACGGCGGAAATGGTCGGCAATCGCACGTGCTGCTGTGGCCGAGCAGTTAACCGATGTCAGGATACCGATATAGTTACGGGTTGCAACACGGCCATCGGGGCGAACGATACCTTTAAATGTTGCCGGGTTGGCGACATAGTCCGTTGGTTTGGCCTCGATACCAAATTCGTGTTGCCGAGAAAATTCCGCCATGGCCAAGTTGTGCGTATGCACATGTTGGCCAGGTTCAATCGCTTGTGTTGCAACGCCGATAATCTGTCCGTAACGTTTGACGAATTCACCTGCTGCAATGGCACGTGTTGCAATTTTATGGCCTGCAGGAATCAAGCCGGAGACTCTCAAGCCACCTTCTTCTTCCAGAGTGACGCCAGAGATCAATTGGCTACGCGCGACGACAACGTCATCGATGGGGTTTAAACGAATGATCGGGGAGATTGCTTTCATAATATCGTGATTTACCAGATGGGGAAACGACTATACGGAGACCTAAAAAAACTGCTAATAAACAACATGTTTACAACAAAAATACTGCATTTACTTCTTATGTATCATGCCATATCCATACCGCAAAACGCATGACATTTTTTACAGTTGGCATGACTAATCTGCATGCTGATTTACCCGGTTTCCAGGTCGTATTGCAGTCTGGAAACCGGGTAGTTTGAGTGCTTAATCGAACTGTGTCAGATCAGGCAAATCACTGCCGATCCATTTTTTATAGATCGCTGCCAACTGACCATTTTGGCGGTTTGTATCAACCCACTTATTGATCCATGCTGTCAATGCAGGGTCATCTTTACGCAGGCCTACAGCATAAGCAGTTGCTGCAATGGAAAACTTGTTTTCCAGATTTTTACCGGGATTTTGTTTTGCCAGTGCGTTAGCAACAATGCTTGGTGTGCAAATCGCATCGATTTGACCGGACAGTAATGCTGTTGCTGTTGTCGCATCATCGTCAAAACGCACAATCGTCGTGCCTTGCGGTGCGATTGGGGTTAAGCGCATATCTTGGATATTACCGCGCACAACGCCAACACGTTTACCGGCAATGTCCTTCAACTCTTTGATCGGAGAGGATTTCGGTGCGGCAACAACGAAGTCCAGAGCACCATAAGGCTTGGAAAATTGCACAGCTTTCATGCGCTCAGGTGTAATTGAAAATGAAGAGACAACGATGTCCGCTTTTTTAGTCATCAAAAATGGAATACGGTTAGGCCCCGTGACTTCAACAATTTGCAGTTCGACGCCAAGATCTTTGGCAATTAATTTTGCCGTGTCATAGTCAGAACCTTGTGGCTGCATTTTGGCGTCGGTTGAGCCGAACGGTGGCGTACCCAAGTCCAGTGCAATACGGATTACCTTACGTGCTTTAATCTCGTCAAGTGTATCGGCGTGAACAACTTGTGCCATACAGGCCAGACCTAATGCCAAGACTGCAATTTTTTTCGTAATATTCAATAATGATTTCATATCATATCTCCGTGAGTTTATTTTTAATATATATGTGGGGCATAACGCAAAAAGCAATGCCTTGCTTACTTCTCCAGATTCCGGTATCACTTGCCAGATACCGGAAAATCCTTCAAGCAGATAGCCGACAATGAAAATTGACTATCTGCCGATTACTTTGATTAGTCAAATTGGGTCAGATCAGGCATTGCACTGCCTACCCATTTTTGATAAATCTGGCCCAAACGACCATTTTTACGGTTAGCAAGCACCCAGTCATTGACCCATGCTTTCAACGCTTCATCGTTTTTACGCAAACCAACTGCATACGCCGCTGCCGAGATTGAAAATTTGCTGACGAGTTCTTTGGATGGATTTTGCTTGGCAATTGCGGCAACCAGAATGCTTGGGGTACAAACTGCATCCACCTGTCCGGACAAAATCGCTGTCGAAGCTGTTGCGTCATCGTCGTAACGCACGATGATGGTGCCTTTTGGTGCGATAGGTGTCAGGCGCAAGTCCTGGATGTTGCCACGAACAACGGCGACACGTTTACCGACCAAGTCATTTAACGATTTAATGCTGGATGCTTTAGGTGCTGCAACGACGAAATCCAATGCACCGTATGCTTTTGAATAGTCGATGACTTTCATGCGCTCAGGCGTGATAGAGAAAGAGGAAATAACAACGTCGGCTTTCTTTGTCATCAAGAACGGAATACGGTTAGGGCTTGTGACAGGTACGATTTCCAATTCTACACCCAGGTCTTTCGCCAGTGCACGCGCTGTATCGACGTCCGAGCCTTGGGGTTGCATGTTGGCATCGGTTGATCCAAACGGTGGCGCACCCAAATCCAGCGCAACCAGGATTTTCTTGCGTGCCTTGATATCAGCCAATGTATCTGCATGAACGGCTTGTGACAAGCATGCCAGACCCAATAAAACGGCAGCTGTTTTTTTAGTAAAGTTTAACAACGATTTCATGTTACTTCCTGCTTTCAAAAAATAAAACAAACACGACACAAATTACAGATTACTACTGATGAATTTTGCAAATTCAGGTGTTTTGGGATGATCAAACAATTCATCAGGCGAACCGATTTCCCATACTTTGCCTTGATGCATAAAGATCAACACATCGGCGACTTTGCGTGCAAAGGCCATTTCATGTGTCACCAGCACCATGGTCATGCCTTGCTTGGCCAAGTCTTCCATGACCTTCAATACTTCACCGGTCAGTTCAGGGTCAAGTGCCGAAGTCACTTCATCAAACAACATCAGTTCAGGGTTCATTGCCAATGAACGGGCAATCGCAACCCGTTGTTGCTGACCGCCGGACAATTGTTCAGGATAGGCCGTGGTTTTTTCTTCCAGGCCAACCAGCTTTAATACTTTTGCCGCGATTTCATTAGATTCTGCTGTCGACAGTTTTTTGATTGTCGTCAGGGCCAATGTGATATTGCGTTGTACTGTCAAATGCGGAAACAGGTTGTAGCTCTGAAAAACGATACCGACGCGTTTGCGCAGTTCACGCAGATTCAAGTTATCGCGGTCATGCACAGCAAAGCCGCACACTTCCATCGTTCCCGAGTTGATGGTTTCCAAGCCGTCCATGCAACGCAGCAATGTACTTTTGCCTGAACCGCTTCGACCAACGATGGCAACCATCTGGCCTTTTGGTACCTCCAGAGAAACACCATTCAATACCTTGTTGGTGCCAAAGCTCTTATGGAGGTCCTTAACATTAACGATTGCTGACATTCAATTTCCTTTCGTAGTGCTTGCTCAGTGCTGATAACGGATAGCAAACGCAAAAATAGATTACTGCTGCGATTGTGTAGACCAAAAATGGCTGGAAGGTCGAGTTATTGACAATTTGTGATGCGCGGGACAACTCGACAAATCCGATGACCGAAGCCAGAGAGGTGTTTTTGATGATTTGCACCATAAAGCCGACTGTCGGCGGGATGGAGATTCTGATCGCTTGCGGCAAAATGACTTTTTGCAATTGTTCAAAACGGTTAAATCCCAGGCATTCGGATGCTTCCCATTGCGTTTTAGGGACGGATTCGATACAGCCACGCCAGATTTCCCCTAAAAACGCTGCAGAATAGACGCCAAAGGAAATGCCGGCAGCTAGAATGGCTGACATATCGTAGCCGGCAATTGCGATACCGAAGTATACGATGATCAAGACAACCATTAATGGAATGCCTTGCATGATCTGGATATACAGACTTGCTATCGTACGTAATGCGGCAGAACGCGATGTTCTCATTAACGCGATAATGAAGCCTAAAATGCCACCACCTGCAAATGCGACCAGAGACAAAATGATTGTCCAATACGTCGCTTTTAACAGATATTCGAAGTGTGTAATGCTAAAAGAAATCACGTCGCCTCCTTATAGATTTGTGCCAAGTTTGCGCTTGCGCACAAAGAGGATTTTGGCGATGAGCCAGAAGCCACCGCGAAACAGCAGCGATAACAGCAAATAGACAACACCCAATACGATGGCAACCTCGAAGTTACGGAAAGTCTCCGATTGAATCAGGTTGGCAGTGGCATACAGTTCTTCGGCAGAGATCTGTGAAGTAATACTGGATGCAAGCATTAACAAAATGAACTGACTTGTCAGTGACGGATAAACACGTTCGACTGCCGGCAACAACACAACGTGCCAGTAGACGTGTAATTTGGACATGCCAAGACACTCCGCTGCTTCAATTTGACCCGGATGGATCGAATTAATACCGGCACGCATGATTTCAGCAGTGTATGCGCCGACGTTAATTGTCATGGCAATCACAGCAGATGTTTCTGCGGACAGTTTTAATCCCATATCGGCCAACCCGAAGTACACCAGAAATACCTGAATCAACATCGGCGTATTACGGATGATTTCGATATAGGTATTGATGATGGCATTTAGGAAAGCGGACTTGCCTTTTAATGCGACCGCACACAGTGTTCCTAGGATAAAGCCCAAGATGGTGGAAAACGCGGAAAGCTGAATAGTCAGCCACGCCCCGGCAAGAAAGCGGTCCCAATGTTCGAACACGCTCATAAAGTCAAATGAATATTGCAGCATGAAACTCTCTACGTAAAAACGAAAGATGATGAATGCACAAGGCACATTGTGTGTGCCTTGTGCTTCGTGACGGCATTAGGCAGTGATATACGCTGTTTTCACAGTCGTGTAGAACTCGGCTGCATAACGACCTTGCTCGCGTGGACCATAACTCGATCCTTTGCGACCACCGAATGGCACATGGTAATCAACACCCGCAGTCGGGAGGTTGACCATGACCATACCGGCTTCAGCATGACGCTTGAAGTGGTTGGCATACTTCAAAGAGGTAGTACAGATGCCGGTTGCCAGACCAAACGGTGTATCGTTTGCCAGACGCAGTGCATCTTCGTAATTGTCTGCGGGAATAACAGATGCGACAGGCCCAAAAATTTCTTCACGTGCAATGCGCATGTCATTGTTGCAGTCGGCAAAAATTGCCGGTGTCATAAAGAAGCCTTCTGTATCACGTTGGACACGTTCGCCACCAATGACCAGCTTGGCGCCTTCGTCTTTACCGATTGCGATATAGCGCAGGTTTTGATCGAGCTGGTTTTGATCTACGACAGGTCCGATATCAATACCTTGTGCCAGGGCATCACCGACTTTCAAGCTGGCTGTTTTTGCCTGGAATGCATCGATGAATTTATTGTAAATACCCTTTTCGACGATGAGGCGTGACGCTGCTGTACAGCG
>JAATFN010000052.1 GCA_015655165.1 Betaproteobacteria bacterium
AATAAAGCAATATGAAACCCTGCAACAAAGCCCAGCAATCCATTCGGAAAGAAACCGCCATGTACCCATAAATTGGATATTGATGCTACTGTACCATTCGGTAAGGCAACGTGTCCGGCCAACATGATGACACCGTTTGTGATCAAAGCGATGATGGCAACAATTTTGATCAGGGCAAACCAGAATTCGATTTCACCAAAGTTACGCACACTTGGCAGATTTAACACCAGTAATACGATAATCAACCCTAATGCTGGAACCCAAAGTGCAAGTTCCGGATACCAGAATGAGACATAACCGGCGACGGCGACAACGTCTGCAACACCTGTCACAATCCAGCATAACCAGTAGGTCCAACCAGTAAAGAATTTAGCCCATGGACCTAACAGGTCGCCTGCAAAATCGGCAAAAGAACGGTATTCAATGTTGGACAATAGAATTTCACCCAACGCACGCATCACAAAAAACAACATGAAGCCGATGAGGCCATACACCAACAAAATGGAAGGGCCTGCCAATGAAATTGTTTTTCCCGAACCCATAAAAAGACCAGTACCAATAGCACCGCCAATGGCGATGAGTTGCAAGTGACGGCTAGTCAGGTTACGTGCCAGTTTGTTTGTCGTTGGTTCAGGAGTCTTGTCGGTCTTGGGAGAGGAGTACTTTGCTGTCATGTTGGATTATTTTTATGGTGCATTGTTAAAGTTATCAATGTTCAAAACTTGTTTTGGCAAATATCAAAGCCAGTATTTTTTGATCATTCAATGCAGCAGACGGCAATGATGAGATGTATTGTTAAAGACAAGCAGCAGGAGTCAGAGAATGATAAAAGTTGCCAGTGATGAGGTTAACATGCGCGTTACTAAAAAGTCGAGGGGCACGATATATTGTGCCCCCTGTATTTGAATCGCTGTGACACCACTACGTTATGGCATCGGATATAAATGATTATCTATATCGCCTAACTGTGCAGGATCAATACTGTTGATGTCCAGATTACCGGGAGGTAATGCGATGCTGATTGTATTATCAGGTATGGCATTGTTTTGCGCTTGTAGCGGTATTATCGGCAGCGCGTTGTCTATGGCGGCGTGGGATGCATTGCTGGCCATCGGATTTAGATCGTTGCTGACTACGTCAGGATAAGCAGAAGATGACGCATACAGTGGATTGCCTTGATAATAGCTGGGAGTAGGGGCGCGATAAACAGGTTGTCCTGCATAATAGCTGGTTGTCGGACGCGCTGTATTCGCAGGCACACTGGATGGACCTAAGGGATAGGCTGTGACAACAGTAGAAGTTGCAGGATCGAAGATGATTTTAAATTTGATATTGTCACTTGTGCCATGGGTATACTGATAGCTCCCCCTTTGTACCCAGACTGTTTCTGCATTGGCAATAACCGTGTTCACTACGGATTTGATTCTGTTTTTATCCCATGTCGCCGGGAATTTGTCTTTCCCGTTGCTTGGTGTGCCATACAGATGACCGCCACCCCGACGGTCTCCATAAAATGTATGTTGCTCTGCTTGCGCTGTCCAGTAATTAGGTGTGTCGGGCATGCTTGATGTGCTTGCTACCGCGAGGTTGTCCTGTGGGGAGGTATCGGTTGTCGTCGACGGTGTTGCGGCGGACGTAGTGGGTTTAAATAGCATGGTCGAAATTGCCAATGGTAATCCGACCGCCAAAGCGATAATACCCAATACGGTGCCAGCATCGCCATCACCATCGGTTAGTCCGGTATCGAGCGGTTTTGTGGTTGATGGTTCAAGACCGATTGCACCATCTTTTTTCATCAATACCCGGATTCCCTGACTCTTGTTGGCAGGGAGCTTTGTCAGTAGGGTGTTTTGCTTGTTATTTTTGTCATACGGCAGGGCCGTTAATGTTTTAACAGCCGGGGACGGGATGTCGGGGATGTCGTTGTCTGAATTGCCAAATGTCGGCATGTCAGTGTGCTGATGGATGTCACGTATCTTAAGATGACCACTTAACGATAAGTCGAACCCGTTCGGTTTTAGGATGATGGGTGTATCGCTGTCACCCGTGTGTACACCGATGCCTTTTTCTGTACCAATGAGATGAATTTTGTTCGCATACATCCCACCTTGTGTTCCCAAGTCTATGGCAAAGGTTGGTTGTGCATCTTCGCCTTGTAGAATTTTAACTGGATAGATCCCATCGTGACGGACGTTGTTGCTGCCAGTTACCATACTGAGTTCCCCCATATCCGACCAGATCTTGCCATTGATGTTGATGCCACGCGCAATCAGGTCGGCTCGCTTGATATTCAAAAAATTTACGCCCTTTCCTTCAATGCCAATCGATCCCTTCGTGACCCGGTAACTGTCCAAACGGCCAGATGCATCCAGAACCGGTTTGCCGGTGGTCAATACACCACGATCTGCATTGGCGAGCGTGAAGCCATTCATCGTAATGCCATTCGGGTTGCTGATCACCACATCGGCTTTTGTGCCGTGTACTGCTAGTGTGCCTGCCAGTGTGCTGGGTTTTGTGCCTGTCACTTCATTGATAATCAGCTTTGCCGGACCTGTATTGGCTAAATTAGGATTTGCGGCAATGGTACCCACAGGAAGATATTGCACAGGTTGTGCAGTTTTACTGTTTGATAAAACGGCCCCTTTTTTACCGACGTCGAATTCTCGATACTGGTTATAGGACACCCCTTTGTTGTTAGGAGTAGCAATTTGAACAATGACAGTACCTTGCTGATTCTTGCTAATGGCAGGGTGACGATTGTTGTTGGCTGTATGGTCGGCAATGATGCCAGCAAAGGCTGGTACTGGCACATAAGCCGAAATGATCGACAGACACAGGGTTGTCGCGCATAGCGACTGGAACGGACGTTTGGACATAATGGTTTTCTTCAAATTGGCAATAGGGCCAATTGTAGGAAGCCAGTGCCCAAAAATGAATGGGACAGATGATGTAAAGTGTGTACAGATGATCATCACAGTCGGAACTTGTCATCCAAGTAAGTCATGGGATAGGCATGTAGTGCAAAAAAATACCCCTGCAAGTGCAGGGGTAGTGTTGGTGCTGACGACGGTAAAAAGATTAATCCAGACCTAAAATACCACGCAGTTTGGATAAATCTTCTGCCAGTGTGTTCACGCGACCGGCTAAAATTTTGCGATCGGATTCTGTCAATTTTTGATAGGATTCGAAGGTACCATCTTTCGCACGGTATTTCTTGAGTGTATCGAAGACAGTTTTAAAGTTTTTGTCGGCTTTGTCGGCAAATGCCTTATCTTCTTTTTGTACCAGTGGACGCACTAATTCAACAATCTTGTAGGCGCCTTCGAAGTTGGCCTGAAAATCCCATAAATCGGTATGACTGTAACGGTTTTCTTCGCCGGAGATTTTTGTTGCAGCAACTTCTTCCATCAATACTGCAGCGCCGCCAACTACCTTTTCAGCCGGGAAGGTTAATGCAACCAGACGTTTTTGTAATTGCTCGACATCGGCTTGCAGTTTGTCTGCAAACGGGCCCAGATCTTTAGTACTTTTGTTGATCCACAAGCCATGTTCGATACGGTGGAAGCCACTGAACTCCGGATCTTTCTCTTGTTTTTCATGGTCGTCGGCACGTGAATCGATTGCGCTATCCAAGTCGCTGAACAATTCGGCAACCGGTTCGACTTTTTCATAGCTGGTACGTGTTGGGCCATACAACGTCTTGGCACGTTCGATATCTCCGGCTTTTACAGCAGCAGTAAATGCTTTTGTTTCAATGACTAATTTGTTGACGTTTTCGGTAACGTAGATTTTGTAGTCGGCAACAGGTTTAACCAGTGCTAATGGAGACACTGCCGCGTGGACGGTGGCAATTGTCCCCAGCATACCCAAAGCTGCGACAGCAGTGCACAAATGACGATGAATTTTCATGAGATATATTCCTTTTTATAATAACAATAACTACATAGTGCCTAATGGCCGGTTTATGCCGTAGCGGACAGAAGTGTTCTGCCAAACCAGTCTTGAGTGCTTTCGATACCCGGCAGGGTATAGAAGAATCCACCGCCTACCGGTTTGATGTATTCTTCCAACGGCTCGCCATCCAGCCGTTTTTGTACAGTAATGAAACCTTTATCCAGATCGGCCTGGTAGCAGATAAACAGTAGGCCCATATCCAGTTGACCTGAACGCGTGACGCCATTTGAATAATTAAATGGACGACGCAAAATAAGATTTGCTTCGGTTTGTACCGTGCGTGGATTGGCCAGACGAATATGCGAATCCAATGGTGTCAGTTTGCCATCGGGGTCACGCGTATAGTCAGGTACATCATGTTCCGATATGCCACCATCTAATGGCGCACCGTTATTACGCTTACGCCCCATGATCGCTTCTTGCTCTTGTAATGGTGTACGGTCCCAGCGTTCGACAAAG
>JAATFN010000402.1 GCA_015655165.1 Betaproteobacteria bacterium
CCGCCGAATGCACGGGACCGGCTTCGCCACCGGCATGCTGACCTGCCAACATGGCTTGCATCAACCGTTCGGCCAGAGAGCCTGTGCTATTGTCGAATGCCCGTAGCATGATTTGCGGAATGTCCGGGTGTGCCAGCATATTGCCCGCACAAGCTGAATGTTCTCCTGTTGCACTACCTAACACACCCAATGCTGCCGCGCCGGTATATACCACCGGTGGATGTTTGGCGTCGATTGCCATTAACTGGCGGTATGCGATAAATTGTTTGGTCTCGGACATGGTTTGTATCGCCAGTTCGGGGCTTAAACCTTCCTCCATCAGATCCAATGCAAGGTTGCCTAATGCCGGATCGGTAATGTTCTGGCTTGCAGCTGCACCAACACCTGCCTTGGCACGAATGCACCGGGATGCAACGGCAGGAGAAGAAGAGGCAACTGCTGCACCAAATTGGCCCGTTTTTATGCAACGTGCAACAATCGAGAACGTCATCTTTATTCTCCGTCAGGAATCACGGCAGTCGCATCGACCTCGACGACCCATTCAGGGCGTGCAAGGGCAGAAACAACAATACCGGTCGACACCGGATAGACGCCTTTTAACCATTTACCGACGACGCGATAGACATCTTCACGATAGCGTGGATCGGTAATGTAGATCGTGATTTTGCAGATGTGTTCTAACTGGCCGCCGGCTTCTTTCAACAACATATCGATGTTGTACATTGCTTGCTCTGTCTGGCCTGCGGCGTCCCCAATGCAGACACTTTCCGATGTATCGAGATTCTGGCCGATTTGCCCGCGTAAAAACACCGTGCTGCCACGTGCGACAACTGCCTGGCAGAGGTCGTTGTCCAGGCTTTGCTCCGGATAGGTGGCTTTGGTGTTAAAGGGGCGAATACGGGTATGTTTCATGCTGTGCTCCGGTATGGTTCATGAGATGACCCTATCGTGGCTGATTGCCTATGCAAAAACAATTCACATTTTCTGGTGCACTGGATCGGAATTCCTGATGTGGCAATGATTGCCTTGCTTAGGGATTTTCTAACCCGCGCCTCGGTAAGTGCGAATTAGCAGAAGCAATGTTTACCGTTATTCTGGGCCCATACCCTATCTATACAGTGTCGGTATGGATTGCCAGCAACTTGTCGGTAGTAGCAAAAGCAGACTGTCCTGGCTTGGTACAGGATTTGCTTCTCACCAACGAGCCCATGAACGAGACAGTGCCTAACTATGAACGATCGAATTCAAGTATCAAGCGATACAACATCGCCTGCCAAAACGACAGCGGATATTGCTGTGAGGCTGGATGGTGTTGCTAAATCATTCAACAACACAACGGCATTGCATGAAGTATCTTTACAGATCAGACAAGGCGAGTTTCTAACCTTGCTGGGCCCTTCTGGGTGTGGCAAGACAACACTGCTGAATCTGATCGCGGGTTTCACACAAGCTGATCGTGGCGAGATTTTTATCGATGGTGCATTGATGACAGATATGCCTGCTTATCAGCGTGAGATCGGTATTGTATTTCAGAATTATGCGTTGTTTCCGCACATGAGCGTGACTAAAAATATCGGTTACGGTTTAAAAATGCGCGGCGTTGCCAAAGCCGAAATCGACAAACGCGTTGAAGATGCGTTGGCATTGGTCAAATTGACCGGTTACGGAGAACGTCGTCCACGTGAATTGTCGGGTGGTCAGCAGCAACGTGTTGCTTTGGCTCGTGCTTTGGTCATACGTCCCAAAGTATTGTTGCTTGATGAACCATTTTCTGCGTTAGACAAAAATTTACGCGGGTCCATGCAAGTCGAATTAAAAGAAATCCAGCGCAAGCTGGGTGTGACAACAGTGTTTGTCACGCATGACCAAGGCGAAGCCCTGAGCATGTCGGACCGGATTGTCGTCATGTCGCAAGGCCATATCCGCCAGATTGCCGCGCCAAATGAAATCTATCGCGCACCGACAGATCCGTTTGTTGCTTCTTTTCTGGGGGACGTCAATATTTTCCCGGTGACTTATATCGGTGAAAAAGACCATATCGCCGCACTGCGACTCGGTGACACTGCACTGTATTTACCGAAAGAACGCGTGCGTGCAGAAGTGGGGACAAGCGCACTGGAACTCTACGTGCGCCCGGAGAACATTGTACTGGAGCCGGCCAATGATCAATCCTTGTTAACAGGTACAGTCGTGCATCATGTTTTTCAGGGCGACCATGTCGACAGTTATATCGATCTGGCATCTTCCGCTTCAAAACGCATACTGGTTCGCACGGCAGGCTTACATGTACTCGACCTTTGGCCAGTTGGCACACTGGTCGGACTCGGTATGCCGGTGTCGGACGTGACTGCGTTTGCTATACCCAATTAAGGAATTCCATGAACACAATGATCAGGCCGACATTCAAATTAAACCATGCAGGTGCATTGAAAGCGATTGAAGGTGCGGTTACCAAAGCCGATGAATTGGGTGTCCCGCAAAACATTGCCATCGTCGATGAAGCAGGTAGCCTGTTGGCTTTTTTGCGTATGGATGGCGCAAAATTCATGTCGATGGAAACATGCCAGTCCAAAGCGGTCACGGCAGCATCCCACAGACAACCGACTTCACGACTTGATCCCAATCTGGAAGTCAAACTGGCGTTAGCTGCCGGTAAACGCCTTACCAATCTGGAAGGCGGATTGCCGATTGTATTTGACGGTGTATGTGTCGGTGCTGTGGGTGTCGGTTCCGGTACTGGTGCCCAGGATGTGTTGGTCGCTCAAGCGGCATTGGCTGCTATTGGCGCACAGGAGCAGCAACCATGAGTCAGCCAAACACTATGCAGGCCGTGGTTGCGCACACGACAGGTGGTTCGGACGTACTGGAGGTGGTAAAGCGTGCCGTGCCGCAACCGGGTCCTGGTGAAGTATTACTGAAAGTGGCAGCAGCCGGTATTAACCGCCCCGACATTATGCAACGCAAAGGTGTGATTGCAGTGCCAGCGGGTGTAACGGATATATTTGGTCTGGAAGCCGCAGGAGTGATCGTTGCAATTGGTGCCGATGTCAAGCATCTTCAGGTTGGTGACAAAGTCATGGCCCTGATGTCAGGTGGCGCTTATGCCCAGTATTGTGTGGCCACAGCCGACCATTGCCTGAGGGTGCCGGGCAATATCGGCATGGAAGAAGCGGCAGTGTTACCGGAAGGACTGTTTACCGTCTGGCACAATCTGGTGGAGTTGGGCAGATTGTCTGCGGGTGACACGGTATTGATTCATGGCGGTGCCAGTGGCATTGGTACATTGGCCATCCAGATTGCCAGTGCGATGGGAGCCATTGTCATTACAACTGTTGGCGACTATAGCAAGGCACCTGTACTGCATAAGCTGGGTGCTTCCTGTGTTGTCGACTACAAAAAGGATGATTTTGTGGCTGCATGCCTGAAAGAAACACAGGGCAAAGGTGTCGATGTGGTCATTGATATTGTCGGTGGCAGCTATATTGCAAAAAATATGGCAGCCATGGCACAAGGTGCACGGCATGTGAGCTTGTCGTTCATCGAAGGATCAGTCGTACCAATCGACTTGCAAGTCATGATGCGAAAACAACTGACACTGACGTCGTCAACCATGCGCCCCAAATCCGTACAAGAAAAAACACGTATCGCTCAAGCGGTTACCAAACACGTGCTGCCGTTAATTACCAGTGGCCGCATCAAACCCTATGTGTATCAACGCTTGCCGTTGGCGCAAGCCGCTATGGGACAAGACCTGCTCGACTCGGGTACCTGTATCGGTAAAGTGGCATTGATTCCCGAACCGGTGATATCTTTTTTTGATCATTTTGCAGATAGTGCAACGTTTAATCACCTCTATAAAACATCATGTTAAAACTCTTTTATGCCCCGACATCTCCTTATGTGCGCAAAGTGATGGTCAGTGCCGCATTGCTGGGGTTGACCGACACAATCGAAAAACTGTCGAGCGCTGCACACCCGATTCATCGCGACACAGGTATTGCCGCGTTCAATCCACTGGCCAAAGTGCCAACAGCGATAACAGAAGATGGGCAGGTGCTCTTTGACAGTCGTGTCGTGTGTGCTTACCTTGATGCGATTGATGGTCAACATGCCTTGTTTCCCGTCACCGGCAATGCACAATGGCAAGCATTGACATGGCAATCTGTTGGCGACGGTTTACTGGATGCGGCTTTGTTGGCACGCTATGAAGTGACAGCACGTCCTCGGGAAGTTCAGTGGCAAGGGTGGGTGGATGGGCAAATGACTAAAATCCATGCTTGTCTGGCCATGATCGATAAAGCGGCCGATACGCTTGCGATCAGTACGCCTACGATTGGCGAAATCACGTTGGGGTGTGCTTTGGGGTATCTGGATTTCCGCTTTGGCCAATTCGACTGGCGCGCTGCCTATCCTGCTGCAGCAACATGGTTCCAGGCATTTAATGCAACGCCTGCGATGGTGGCCACGATTCCTTTTGATCAGAAGTAGGGTGACAAACATGAATCAGCAAACAATCTTTTTTTTAAATGGTCCCAATGCCAATTTATATGGTCTGGATGCAGGTGGTACGTATGGTCAAGACAGTTTCGAGACATTACGTCATCGCTGCGAGGTTAAGGCACATGCATTGGATATCAAGCTGGCATTTCTGCAATCCAATTACGAAGGGCAGTTGGTCGACTGGATCCAGGAAGCCCGGGGGGCGGCAAGCGGTGTCATCATCAATGCGGCGGGATTGACGTATTCATCGATACCGATTTTAGATGCATTATTGGCTTATTCCGGACCAATCATTGAGGTTCATATGAGTAACATCTGGAAGCGCGAGGCGTTTCGGCATCATTCCTATATCTCAAAAGCAGCAACGGGTGTCATTGCCGGTCTTGGCGGACTGGGCTATGAGGTAGCAATTGCATCGATGGTGCAATTGATTCGCCCGAATGAAACACGGTAAGGAGTCGTATGTCGTTAGGCCAATTGGTTATTTACAGCGAATTTGATCATTTTACAGCGTGGAAAGAGGCATTACAGCAATGTTTACCGGAGCTTGATGTGATTCCTGCCGCACAGGTGATGCATCCTGAACGTGTGCATTACGCATTGGTCTGGAAGCCACCTGCAGGTTTTTTTGCCCGGTTTACCAATTTAAAACTGGTGATTAATTTAGGGGCAGGGGTCGATTCACTGGTCAATCGCAGCGATTTGCCGGATGTACCGATTACGCGGTTATCTGACCCGAACATGGCAAAAATGATGGCCGGATATGTTTTATTTTCGGTATTACGCTATGCCCGGGACATTCCTTATTTCGAACAAGCCCAAAAAGAACCCAAATGGGCATATCGCCACCCGCGTAGCCCACAAGAAATTCATGTCGGGGTACTAGGGTGGGGAGAATTAGGCGCTTATGCAGCCAAAGAGCTTGCCAGGCAGGGATTTGTCGTTCACGGTTGGTCGCGCAGCCCAAAAGAGATTGATGGCATCTGTTGTTCTTCAGGTACAGCTGCTTTGGATGCGTTGTTAGGACGATGCGAGACGATTGTTGTCATGCTGCCTTTAACCACACAAACCAGAGGGTTATTGGATGCGCGCCGCTTGAGCCTGCTGCCCAAGGGCGCAAACCTGATTAATGTCTCCAGAGGCGAGGTAGTGGTGCAGGATGCGTTGATCAATGCCCTGAAAACCGGTCAACTCGGGCAGGCAACCCTGGATGTTTTTGAAAAAGAACCTCTCCCGCTGGATAGCCCTTTGTGGGCAATGCCGCAGGTGTTAATCACCCCGCATTTGGCATCTGTTGCATTACCCCTTTCCTCTTCCTCCCAAATTGTGGATAATGTCCATAGAATTTGTGGAGGGAACCCTGTGTTACACCAAATAGAAGTGGACCGTGGGTACTGAGGAGACTATAAAAGATACAATATAATAAAGCATGCCCAGCTAGCTGCACCTGAACATTCAGGACTCTCTAGCTGGGATTTTTTTTGTCCATACGTTGTGTTGTATGGTTTAGCAAGGCAGGTGTACTGCAGGTGCGCTAAAGCGTCTTCCCAATAAACCTGCGGCATACATCAAGTCACCATTGGTCAATGCTTTACGTACTTCTGTACTGGAGACCCGGATACCTCGCCAAAGGTAACTGCACATTTTTTCCAGTTCAAAGTCATGCTCGCGTGCGGCATCTTCCAATAAGGCAAAATTGCCTTGTCGCTGATGCCCGAATCTGAAATCGTCCCCGATCAGTAAATAGTCTGTACCCAAGCCTTCGACAATCATCCGGGTAATGAAGTCATGCGGCGCGATGGCAGCCACATTGGCATCGAATGTCAATACCGCGACCTGATCAATACCGCATCCTGCCAATTGCGAGAGTTTTTCGTCCAGAGAGGTAATTTGTTCAGGGGCGAGGTCTGGCCGGCCTAAAAGGTTGGCAAAATAAACTTTTGGATGGGGATCGAATGTTAATACACAGGACGGTAGAGCACGCTCAGATGCTGCACGGCTTAACTGATCGAGCATCGCCTGATGGCCGCGGTGTACACCGTCGAAGTTGCCGATGGTCAGCGCGCAACGATGTTTTGTGGCTACATCATTCAAATTTCGAATTATTTTCATCTTCCGACTCCTTGGCCGGTCTACGGGTTAGGAAGATTGTGCACTAACAGGCTGATATGGGAAATCTGTCGTTTTGGAAGGATTGCTTCGGAATTATTGAAGCTATAAAAAAATGCCAGACAAGGGGGGTCATCTGGCATGAAGTTATTAATCATATAACAATTATTGCAATGTGGAAAGAAATTGCTTTAACTCCGGCGTCTGCGGGTTACCAAACAATGTTTGCGGCGGGCCGCTTTCATGGACTTTACCTTGATGCATAAAAATGACGCGGTCACTGACTTTGCGGGCGAAATGCATTTCATGTGTGACCATCAAGAGCGTCATGCCATCCTTGGCCAAGGACTCGACGACACGCAATACTTCACCGACCAATTCCGGGTCAAGTGCGGAAGTGATTTCATCACACAACAGTACACTGGGCTGCATTGCCAGCGCACGTGCGATGGCCACCCGTTGTTGTTGCCCGCCGGATAACTGGTCGGGCATCGCATCGAATTTGTCACCCAGTCCGACACGTTCCAGAAGTGCTTTTGCCTGTAAGGCAGAAGCGTGCTTGCTTTGTTTTTTTACGAGCGTGGGGGCCAACATCACATTGCGTCCAACACTCAAATGTGCAAACAGGTTAAAACTCTGAAAAATCATGCCGACACGTTGTCGCAATTCGCGCATGGCAGCTGGGCTATCGTACACAAGCGGCTTGCCGTCTACCGACAAGGCTCCTTCCTGAAATGCTTCCAAACCGTTAATGCAACGCAACAAGGTACTTTTACCTGAGCCGCTTTTACCGATAATGCAAACGACTTCCCCGCGTGCAATCTGAATGTCGATACCCTTTAATACAGGTGTTGTGTCATAGGATTTCCATAATTGATGGATATCTACAATCGTAGCTGATGGGGAAGGAGACAACAGCGGATCATCAACGACTAACATGGAACTTCCTTTCAAGAAGACGGGCGCTCATACTGATCGGGAAACACAAACAGAAGTAAATCGCACCCACACAGGCATACACCAGTAAAGGTTGGTAGGTAGCATTGGCAATCATGCCGCCAGTACGGGTTAACTCGACAAAGCCGATGATCGAGACCAATGCCGTACCTTTGACGACTTGCACCATAAAACCGACTGTAGGGGGAATGGCCATACGTATTGCTTGTGGGAAAATGACATAACGCAATTGTTCATAAAAGGACAAGGCGAGTGTCTTTGCTGCTTCCCACTGTCCCTGATGGACAGCCTTGACGCAGCCATACCAGATATCCGCAAGATAGGCACTGGTGTATAAGGTCAATGCCAGTGTGGCTGCAAACCAGGCAGAGGTGTCGAACCCCAGCATGGCCAGACCGAAATACGCCAGAAACAACTGCGTCAGTAATGGTGTGCCTTGAAATACCTGGATATATCCGTTGATGACCCGGGTAAGTCCTTTGAAGTCGGCAATTTTGAGGACAAGCAACATGAGGGCGACAAGCCCGCCACAGACAAAGGCAATGCAGGATAGAAGAATGGTCCAGCGGGTTGCAAACAACAGATTTTCCAGAATTTGCATCAGTGAAAAACTGACCATGGTCTACCTACTTTCTGAAAAAAATGACAGGACCCAAGCGGTTCAATAAACGCCGCAACACGATCGCAATACATAAATAGGTCGCCGCTGCAATGGTGAAGGCTTCCAGACCACGGAAATTGCGACTTTGAATCAGATTGGCAGCGTAATTCAATTCTTCAGAGGAAATCTGGCTACAGACTGATGTCCCCAACATGACAAGGACAATCTGATTGATCAACGAGGGCCAGATGTTTTTTAATGCAGGAGGAAGTACCACATGAAAGAAGGTTTGCAACCGGTTTAATGCCAGGCTGGTTGCCGCTTCGATTTGGCCACGTGTCACACCGCCAATACCTGCACGGATGATTTCTGCAGCATATGCACCCAGATTAACGGATACAGCGATAATCGACGACATCTCGGGCGAAAGTCTGATGCCTGCTGCAGGCAAACCAAAAAAGATAAAAAACAGCTGAATCAATAAGGGGGTATTTCTAATTAATTCGATGTAGACCAATACTGGCCAAGCCATCCATTGTTTACCGTAGACTTGAACCCATGCACAGACAATGCCGATTGCTACTCCAAATACGGAAGCAAAAGCCGTCAGACACAAGGTCCAGAATGTCCCTTTAAGAAGTAAAGGCCACTGGCTTAATACCGCCATAAAATCCAGTTCGATATGCATGGTTTCCTGCTGGCAAATGACAAAAAAAGATGGCGCGTCATGCGCCATCAAGGGGGGCAACAATTAATCTACCGGCAGATTTTTTGCAGAGCGTTTCAACCATTTCATCGACAATTGCTCGACGACACCATCAGCGCGGGCCTGACGGATAATGTCGGTGACTTTGTCACGCAATGCAGTCTCGTCCTTGTTGACACCGACATAGTTGGGGCTTTGGCTTAATTCCAGCTTGAAGTCGACATTGATTTGCGGATTTTTTTGCATCATCGCAGTGATGGCCGGCTGGCTGCTGGCGATGGTCATTGTCTGGCCATTGGCAAATGCGCTTAATGTCGATGCATGATCTTCAAAACGCATGATGTTTGCCGTTGGCGGGGCAAGTTTTAACAATTCCTGATCTTCGATTGTGCCGCGTGTGACACCTACTGTTTTACCTGCCAATTCGGCATCACTGTTTATGTTGAGATCTTTTTTGGCATAGATCGCACTTAAAAACGGTGAATAGGCAGCAGTAAACGAGACGACTTTTGCACGTTCCGGATTTTTAGCCAGTGTGGAAATGACCAGATCGACTTTGCGTGTTTGCAAATAAGGTACACGGTTGGTGCTTGTCACAGGCACGAGTTCGGCAGTCGCACCAAGTTTTTCGGCAATATAATTTGCCATATCGATATCCAGACCCTGGGGTTTCAAATCAACCCCGACAAAGCCATATGGCGGGTAGTCGGTAGGAATGGCGATCTTGATTTTTTTTGTTTTGGTGATGGATTCCAATGCGGTTTGTGCATGGGCGACTGTGCCTAATAAGGTACAACCGGCAATCATTGACAGGATGAGGCGACGTTTAAAAGCAGACATGATGGAATCCTATAAAAATCAATATTGAAATAA